>CAYMRN010000072.1:0-7594 GCA_964392855.1 uncultured Sphaerochaeta sp. | reverse complement strand
TGCTAAGACTATATGCTCGGGTGAGAAGCGTTGGGCGAAGAAGTGTTCTAGAAATGCAGGTTCCTCTTGGAATACTATCGACCAGAGCATTTTAAGATCATCAAAGTCTTCTTGTGTTGCCCGCTCTATCTTCATTATTCCCTCGTAATACGGAATTTCTCGACCATAAGGTCGGGTTTGTAGGAGAGCTTTGCCTTTCTCAGTCCGGGGACCCCTGCATCTTCCTGACGGTTGATGTACTGGACGTCTGAGAGGTACATCGAGCAGAAGAGCTGGTTGATGACCGAGTAGATGCCAGCATAGGAGGTATCCCCCTTCTCGAAGTGCACGATGGCAAGTTTCTCGTCAATGACCTCCCCTATGGTAAAGGCAGTAAGATGGTGGTCGACACAGATGAGGATACCCACCAGCTTAAGGCTGTCCCAGTTGTCAAAGGTACGCTTCAGTGCTCCCAGTTCGGCCTGTATCTCATCACTTATCTCATCCTGGTTTTCCAGCCAGGTCGATGATGCCATCTTATAGCACTCGTTTCTCTCCTCTTCGGTACGCAAAGGGCGTACCGAGTAGGTGTACTTGCGTTCGAACTGGGAGATATGGTTGCGCTTGCTTTGTAGCTTCCTGCCACTGAGCTTGATGAGTTTCTGGCTTTCGTAGAGGTAGTCATCAAGTTCTCGTACATGCTCGACCTTGTAACCGAGCTCTTTGAGCTGTCTGGCCTCTTCTATTGGGACACACTCCAGTTGGAAGCGCTGGCCGCTCTCCTTGCAGTGCTGTTCCAGTTCAGCCATTGCCTTGGGCAGGTCATCTGTGATGGGAAGCAGGAACACATCATCGGTGGCAAGGTGCATATAGAGTGCTGTGTCGGTCTTACAGAGGGTGAGGCCGATGGCTTCCCCCCAGATTACTGTGTAGGAGTAGTAATACTCATACGCAAGATAGTTACTTTTTGTAGGAAAAAAGGCTCTGTCCTCTTCGGACGGTGTATGGAATTCTAGCATGGTACCTCAATATATATGTGTATCTATTCATACGTTGTTTTCATGCATTCGTCAAGCTTGGGCTCTTGATAAAAAGATACTGATAAGAGAGAGAGTGGGCAACTGGGGTGCAGGAGATTGTGGAGAGAGAGTGTTTGATGGCTTTAGGCTTTGGTATGCACCAGGAGGACCTTTTTAGCTTGAAAGGGCTTTTACAGGGTTTGCTCGCATGGTGTAAAGTATTATAATTATCTCTAATACAAGTACTTATATATAAACCTTGACAGGTGATTTTCCAAGCTGTATTCTAATTCCATGAATATACGATCTGAGTTCGTCAAAAGGATACAGGGTGAAAACCCAACGATACTTCCTCTGTTTTTAGACGCAAGCCTTAGCGATGCTGCACTTGTAGAGGCACTGAGGGCCCATTACTCAGAGTATATGCAGGAGAAGTATCCCATAGCCTGGGCATATTACACAGGTGATGTGCAAACTGAACAGGACTACTACAAGCTCTCCGCTAGGTCGATGGCATACCTGAGGCTGATGGATTACCTCGACCATGAGGGACAAAGCTTCCCTGATTGGAATTTGCATGGTAAGGAGGTTGTCTCGCGGCCGATTGCCTTGATGAGGCGAGCCCTTAGAGGAGAGTGTGATGATTGCAGTCCTGACTTCCTTGAGGATATGGCTCACCTGTTCTCCCAGCTAAGTGAGGTTGAGTCTTTCAACATCCCTACCCGAAGCTTGGTGCAGAGTTGGATGGAAAGGCACCCCAGCGGGTTGGACGCTACAGTGATACGATGGCGAGCTCACAATAAGGAGCGCATCATTGCACTCCTTATTGAGAAGATTCAGGCTGAGCGAAGTGCAAAATCTCACTATAGGCTGAAACCTGGTCTCAGTGAGAAGGAGATACGCAAGCAGGTGCTCGCCTGGTGGCGAGAAGATCGCTTCCATCTGCACTTCGCCATCCGAAGCACAGATGAGCTGAACAGGTACCTGGACTACTCCATGAGCGAAGAGGAACTCAGGATCATGGGCGAGGCCGAAAAGAAGGGCATCCCCATCTTCGCCACCCCTTATTTCCTCTCCCTCATCGATACCAGGAAGAAAAAGGATCAAAAGGGGGTCGGCAGTGACCTGGTCCTTCGCACCTACCTGTTCTACAGTCAGGACCTGGTTGATGAGTTTGGCTCCATAGTAGCGTGGGAGAAGGAGGATATAGCAGAGCCAGGAAAGCCCAATGTGGCTGGATGGATCCTCCCTTCCCACTCTGTCCATCGCCGGTACCCTGAGGTTGCCATCTTTATCCCCGATACCATGGGCCGTGCCTGTGGAGGCCTTTGTGCCTACTGTCAGAGGATGTATGACTTTCAGGGGGGAAGATTCAACTTTGAACTGGAGAAGCTTCGTCCCCGGATGAGTTGGAAGAAGCAGCTTGCACTCAATATGGAGTATTTCCGTAATGACCCCTACCTTTCCGATATCCTGATCACCGGAGGTGATGCCTTCATGAGCTCCGTTGCCTCCCTGAAGCATATCCTTGATGCTGTGCTTGTCATGGCGAGGGACAAGATCAAGGACAATGAAGGTCGTAGTGATGACCAGAAGGGTGCGACCATGAGGCGTGTCAGGCTGGGAACGAAGATCCCAGTCTACCTGCCCCAACGGGTTACCAAGGAGCTTGTGGAAACGCTGAGGGCTTTCAGGGAAGAGGCTAGGGAGGTTGGCATCAGGGCGTGTGTGGTGCAGACTCACATATCCTCAGCTATGGAGATCACCCCCGACACCAGGCGGGCCATTGCAAGGTTGCTTGATGCGGGGTGGGCGGTGACCAACCAGGAGGTCTTCACTGTAGCAGCTTCGCGGAGGGGACACTCAGCCAAGCTGCGCAAGGTCCTCAATGACATCGGGGTGTTGCCTTACTATACCTTTTCGGTAAAAGGCTTCAAGGAGAACCGGGAGCTGTTTGCCACCAACTCCCGCTCCACCCAGGAGCAGGTGGAGGAGAGTTCCATCGGTCAGGTTGCACAGCGCTACCATGCGACCCTCAGGACGTTTATGAGTGATGCCCGCCATATGGTGGAGAACATCGACATGATCCGCAAGTCCGATGAGATCCCTTTCCTTGCCACAGACCGCAATACCCTCAACCTTCCAGGGGTGGGCAAAAGCAATACGTACAGGACCATCGGCATCACCGATGATGGGCGGAGAATCCTAAAGTTTGAGTTCGACCATACAAGGCCTCACAGCAAGGTCATTGAACAGATGGGTTCGGTCATCATAATCGAGAGCAAGTCGGTGGCACACTACCTGAGACAGATCGAAGAGATGGGTGAGGACCCCAGTGAGTATGAGACCATCTGGGGGTACTCAGCAGGGAGCCTGGCTCCAAGGAGTACGGTATTTGAGGGGCTGTCGTAATAAACTGGAGGAAGTGGTACTGGTGTAGCTTTTTATGCATACAGATATGCATAATCCCTTTGGGCAAGAAAGAGGCTTTGGCTAGTGAGAAGCTCAAGCCTTGGTGTATTGAGACGAGGCTTCCTTGCCGAATGGGAAGGTTTTCAGTAAGCTATTGGTAGTAGTTGGACAGTTCAGATTAGATGAGAGGGAACCCAAGTGGACAACCTTTCATGCGATCAAACCAATAGGAGGAATTTTATGAACCATACCATTGTCGTACTTGACGGATATACGCTGAATCCCGGAGACCTCTCCTGGGAAGGGTTTTCTGCTTTAGGGAAGCTGAAGGTCTATGATCGCACGGACGAGAAAGATATTCTCTCCCGCATTGGGTCTGCTGATATTGTCATCACCAATAAGACCCCGCTTACCAAAGAGACGCTAGAGAAGGCACCAGGGATCAAATACATCGGGGTGTTGGCCACAGGCTTCAATGTGGTCGATGTCAAAGCGGCGAAGGAGAAGGGTATTGTTGTATCCAACATCCCCACCTATGGAACTGATGCCGTAGCGCAGTTTGCCTTTGCCCTGCTGTTGGAGATTACCAACCATGTCGCCCACCATAGCAACGAAGTGAAGAAAGGCCGCTGGACCGAGAGTCCTGACTTCTGCTTCTGGGATACTCCCTTGATGGAGCTTTTAGGCAAGACCATAGGCATCATCGGCTTTGGAAGGATCGGACAGGCCACAGGGCGCATAGCAAAGGCCTTTGGCATGGAAGTCCTTGCCTATGACGGGTATCAGATACCTGATGCAGAGTGCACGTATGTGGAGCTTGATGAGCTCTACGCCAAAAGTGATGTCATTGCCCTGCACTGTCCGCTCACAGCCGAGACTGAGGGCCTCATCAACAAGGAGAGCATTGCCAAGATGAAGGATGGGGTCATCATCCTCAACAACAGCCGAGGCCCTCTTATCGTGGAGCAGGACCTTGCTGATGCGCTCAACAGCGGTAAGGTCTACGCTGCAGGCTTGGATGTGGTCTCCAGTGAGCCCATTAAGGCTGACAATCCTCTTCTTACGGCAAAGAACTGCATCATCACCCCACATATCAGCTGGGCAGCAAAGGAGAGCCGTGCCCGTCTTATGGGCATAGCGGTGGATAACCTGAAGGCTTTCATAGCTGGCAAGCCTAGCAATGTGGTGAACAAGTAGGGAAGCAATAGGTTCCAGTTTACAGGGCAGGCATACTTTCAACGTGGAGTGATAACTCTTCAGCAAGAAGGCGCCTGCCCTTTTTTGAAAGCCCTGCCTGTTATACAAACATATCCAATCTGTCTCTATACCCTAGATATACGGGAAAGGTATGCCGGTACATGCACCTCGTAAATATTGCTTCCTGAGACTTCCTTGTTTTCGCCTTTATTTCTCTTTTGAGTTATTCCAAGACGAAATTGAAATAGCGTTGAAAAATGCCAGATACTATGCTGAAGATCTGCAGGACATAAAGACGTCTCCTGATACTAACCTTCCGGAATTGATAAAAGAGTTACTACAGCAGAATAATGCTTATGTCCTGGAAAACTGAAGACTACCATGCACTAACGCTTCATCGTGCCTTATATTTTCGAATTACAACTCTTTTCGCAGTGCAGGATTAAGGAAATATCCTGTTCGTGGCCCTGTATCGCCTGAAGGTATCAAAAATCCTGCCTGAAGAAGATGCTGTATATCCCTCGAAGCCGCAGCAACTGAACATGTATTCATTTTCGCCCATTTGTCAGTCGATAATTTGCCTTGAAAAGAACCGTCAGCAAGCTTGAACAGCATGGACAACTGGCGCGAATTATAGATGGATGGATCTAGATTCTTCATGAAGTGTGTGAGTTTTACACTCTGTTCATAGACCTTGAGGGCTTCCTGCTTTGCTTGGATTGCAATATCAATATTCCAGACGATCCACCTTGTCAAATCAAGTGACTCTGACTGAGAGCTGATTTCATGGAGCACGGTATAGTAGTCAGTGTGATTTTTCAGAATCAGGGAAGACATGCTGAAAACCCGATGTGTCTCACCGTACCCTTTTGATAGCACATAGTCTGAGATTGCCCTGGAGATTCTTCCATTCCCATCATCGAATGGATGAATACAGAGAAACCACAGGGATGCTATAGCACTTTTTACAAGTGGCTTCTTCTCATTCTCCCCATTGATAAACTCTTTGAGCTTTTCCATCTCTGTATCAATTCTTTCCGCAGAAAGGCCTTCATAGATGATTTCAGCCTTCATCCCATTTCCTTTGCTGATGTACACAGGCCCCTGTCTATATTCACCGATACTCTTGGGTTTGATTCCAGGCATTGAGGAAAAAAGAAGGGAATGCCACCCCTTGATTCTTGCTATGGATAATTCTCCCAGGTTCCCTGTTGCATCGAGAACAATAGTAGATATATTTTCTGCATATTGGTCACTCTTTGCCTTTGTCTCCAGATGGATGTCGAGCCGCTTACAAATGGAGGAATATACACTATCATAGGATATTTTTTCACCTTCGATCTCTAAACTTGATATAATTTCATCTGTGAGGGAGCGGGCATGCATCCTATTTCTCATATCTGGATCAATGATCCCAAACACCATATCAGTAGCTTTTTTATGTAGCTCATAGTGTATGTGATGCTTCTGAACCTCTTCAGTATCATATGCATAGGTCGGCCAATCGGGATTATTCCAAATATATGACATCTTCATCGCTCCTAGCTGAAGTTTCTCGCACAATACGTAAGTAGTCCATCATTTTTGACAGAGTAATCGGAGTCTTGGATATATTTCTCCATATTTGAGGGAGTAAAAGAACATCCTTCCATTTCTGATAGAGTATAGACACCCTACCTCATGTTGCCTTGCTGGAAAACAGATGACTCTCAAGCCTCTTCCTCTCTTTTGCCACTTCCCTCATACAGAGCCAGTAATTGGTATCATCCACACTTCTGGATTCTTTGATCTTCTCTTCCAGAAACGCTTCGCTTTTCATCCAGTCTGTTCGTACCCTGCCAAGGTCAAGAAAGTGCTCTGTTGTTGCAAGAAGATCTGTCTGTGCCCTGTTGGTAAGCTTATCTAGCACCTCTTGGGCATAAGGATCATAGGCAGGATGGGTGAACCTATCACTACTGGTGTAGTAGTTGAGCATGAACTCATCCACCCCCTCAATGCCCTTTGCCAGAAGGGCACTGTCCTCTACCGTATCCTCCATGTAGAAGTAGAATAGGCTTGATATCCCCTTGTCAGAGGATCGACGCAGGATGCGTCCCAACCTCTGAGTCCTCTGGCGTTGCCCCGAGGTGGAAGAGAGAACTATCCCCACATCGGCAGCGGGGATATCAAAGCCCTCATCAAGGGCCTTACACGATACCAGTATCCGTACCTCTCCATCCCTATATCGCTCGATGGCGTGCTTTCGTGCAACCTCGCCCATCTCGCTATGATAGCGTGCAACCCTGTTGGGATACTCCTTATCAAGGGCAAAGAAAAGGAAATCGCTTTGACTGATGCGCTCCCCAAAGATAATGATTTTAGCCCTATTGCCAAGCCTTGCTACCAAAGCCTGGGCAGCTATAACTCGGGCTTCTGCCTCATAGACAAGATTTTTCCGTTTGAACAGATAGAAGAGGAGTGACCTTGCTATTTTGCTGTTGGGGTTTGTTTTGCTTCCCGCCAGTTTTTTCAGAAAAGGAATCATGGCAACGCTGGAGATCGTAGCAAACTCAGGACATTTCTTTGTCATGAGGCCTAGTAACTTGGCTATTTCATCGGATAGCTCTTCATATTCACCCGCTTCTGCCGCATTGAGATAAAGCCCCATGTTAAACAGCACACAGCTGTTGATCACCTCAGCCTTGATGGCCTCAGAAAACCCATAGGAGTAGAATAAGGGTCCTAGAGCAGGAACTAGGATGTTGGTAAACCCCTCTGTCTGAGGTGTTGCTGAGAGTCCTAGGGAAAAGTACTGCTGGGGCATCTTAGAGTCTAGAAGGGACATGAAGTCAAATATCTTCCTGTTTTCAGCACTGGCGTAGTGGTGACACTCATCAGCTATGATGAGTACCGGCTCCCCCCTTTTGAGATTCTCTGCAATATGGACTGACAGCTTATACCTCGCTGAGTTGACCACGTAGATCATATAGCGCTTGGCAGGGTTGTCC
>CAYMRN010000071.1:0-7667 GCA_964392855.1 uncultured Sphaerochaeta sp. | reverse complement strand
CTAGGGGCTGCAACCTACCGCCTCACCCTTGATGGGGACTTGGTGGACTCACACCCCATACCCGCTGCAATTGCAGGGAAAGGCGGCAACAAGCCCCTGCTCATAGGCACAACAGGAGATGAGATGGGGTTCATGGCGGTAAAGCCCCTTGCCAACCTGTTCAACCTGAACCACTTGGTTGAAAAGAGCATAGCCTTGGAGTGCGAGCAACTCAAGAAAGAGCTTACAGAGGCCTATGTCTCCTGCTATGGCGAGAAGCGGGTACGATCTTGCATGTACACAGACCTACTCTTCAGGATGTCGAGCATCTGGTTTGCAGAGGCAAGCTCAGGGTACAGCCCGACGTGGATGTATCGATTTGATTTTGAGACTAAGGCGCTGGAGATGCAAGGGATGCATGCTGTGCACTCCTCAGACCTTCCCTATGTGTTCGGAAACCTGGAAAACAGGCTTGTCAAGCCGATGTTCCTGCTCGACCGGGATATGGATCCGATCAATGCGGTGGCAGACGAGTTGCAGGGGGACCTCATCAGGTTTGTCCATACGGGATCCCTGCCTTGGGAGAAGGTTGGGAAAAACAGCATCATAGCCAAGCGCTATGATGAGGGGTCGACCATAGGGCCCATGGTCGACCCCTCAATTGAACAGCTGTACCGCAAGACCCTCTATTACGAGCGAAGCATCAAGGGCCTTGGAACGTTCAAGGTGGAGGACTAGCCTTGACCGCACGAGTATCCTATCGTAGGGTTTATGACAGGAGGCCTCTATGTACAAGAAGTTTGGATCCGACCTGGAGGGCAAGGTAGTCCTCATCACCGGTGCGAGCAAAGGCCTGGGCCAGGGTCTTGCAAAGATCTTTGCCCGAGAAGGAGCTAATGTCGCAATAGCCTCGCGTGATGTGGCCCAACTTGAGAGCCTTGCTTCTGAAATCAGAGGGGAGGGTGGAGTGTGTGAGCCCTTTGCCCTTGACCTCAGGGATGTCCCTTCCATCTATTCCTGTGTAGCAGAAGTTGAAAACAGGATGGGAAGCATTGAGATCCTGGTGAACAACGCGGGCATGGGAAATCCCATTCCTGCAGAAAAGATTACCGAACAGGACTGGGATTGGATGATGGACCTGAACCTCAAGGGGACCTTCTTCTGTTGCCAGGCTGTGGGCATCAAGATGCTCAAGCGAGGTAGGGGAAGGATCATCAACATCAGTAGCCAAGCCTCTGTTGTCGCCATACCCGAAGAGGCTGTCTACTGCGCCTCAAAGGGTGGGGTGAATATGCTTACCAAGACCCTAGCTGTTGAGTGGTCAGGTCGGGGTGTCACCGTCAATGCTGTCGGGCCCACCTTTATCCACACCCCTGGTACAGCCGAGCGGTTGGACAATCCTGAATTCCTGGCAGGAGTGCTGGCTAAGATACCCCGAGGTAGGGTAGCCTCCATCGATGATGTCGCTTCAGCTGTGCTCTATCTAGGCAGTGATGGCGCTGATATGGTCACTGGGACACTGCTGTTGGTCGACGGGGGTTGGACGGCCCTGTAGATACCCCTATGCCAAAAACATTCAACCAGGCCTAGGTACGCCTGCATGGTTGTATTGACAGGATTTAACAGGTTCAGATGGGATACTCAGGGCTCAAGGAGCAATGGAAAAAGGGCTGCAACCAAAAGAGACTGCCGGAAATATGTTTCCGGCAGTCTCAAAATACTGTACTCTAAACACTTCCCCTTGAACCTTCTTTTACAGAAGACTAAGGGGGAGTATTTCTTTCACTTTAGAGGAAACCCTTCTCCTTCAGATACGCCTGGGCAACATTCCTAGCGGATTGTCCCTCAACTGCAATGCGGCTGTTCAGGGTCTGCAAGGTCTCAAGGTCCAGGCTCTCGAATACTGGCTCCAGGATGGTCCTGATCGCAGGACTCTTGGATAGGACCTCACCTCGGACAATAGCCGATGGTGCATAGACTGGCTGGATCTTCTTGGTATCGGTGAGTACCTTCAACCCAAGGGCGGCAAGCTGTCCGTCAGTGCCATAGGCCATGGCTGCGTTTACCCCTTCTTGAGCTGAGGCTGCGGCCTTTTCTGTGAGGGTGGTGTTCCCACCGGCAAATACCAGCAGTTGGTCGTTACGCAACTTGAAGCCGTATCCCCGTTCAAAGCTGGGGAGTGCGGGCTCGTCGGAGACGAACTCCTCACTTGCTGCAAGCTTGAAAGTACCACCCTTGTTGATATAGGCGGCAAGGTCCTCCAGTGTCTCAAGCGATGCTGATGAGGCGAGGTCGCTTCTCACTGCAATTGCCCACGTATTGTTGGCAGGGGAGGGTTTCAGCCATACGATATTGTTGGCTTCCTTATCAAGCTTTGCAACTCTTTCATACCCTTTGTCCAAGTCTTTCCAGAGCTCGGGGTCTCCCTTGTCTGAGAAGAAATAGAATCCGTTTCCGGTATATTCGGGGTAGATGTCTATCTCCCCTGCAAGTATTGCAGAGCGTACGATAGGACTGGTTCCTGTCCCTGTCTTGTCGATGACCTTGAAGCCTCCGTTTTCCAAAAGCAGGACTATCATGTTACCAAGCAAGGCACCTTCGGTGTCTATCTTGGATCCTACGGTGACTTCTGCCATATCCGCTTTTTCAGGACTTCCTCCTGCTGTAAGGGGCAGAGCCAGAAGTGAAATGATAAATATAAGGGAAAATCCCTTTATGAGAATGTTTTTCATATGTACCTCCGTACTTTGGTTATTCACCAATATCACTCGATATGGTGAACCAGACACTCACTATAATTATGCATCTTTCCCTTCGGAAAGATTGCTGAACATGAACGGTAGTAACTCTGCGACTGTCGGGTGAGGCAGGACCGTATTTTGGAAGTGCTGGTAGCCGAGTTTGGCTTCTATTGCCAGGGCAAGCATTCCAATAATTTCATCTCCTCCAACACCAAAGACAGATGCTCCGAGAATGGTGTCATCCTTCTTGCTCACCAGGATCTTGATGAAACCCTTAGTCTCGCTTTTCTCTTTCGCCCGGCTGATGGCGCTCATCTGCATCTTGGCGACAAGAAAAGGTATCTCCTGCTGTCTTGCCTGTTTTTCAGACAGCCCTACACGAGCAAGGGGTGGATCCATGTAGAGGCTGTAGATGGGTATCCTGTCGGAAATCTTACGGTCTCCACCCTTAAGGGAGGAGAGGTAGACCTGACCGTCATGCACAGACGTGTGGGTAAAAGCACCCCTTCCGTTGACATCTCCCAGTGCAAAGATGTGAGGGACGTTGGTTCGACAGAACTCATCAACTTCGATGTAGCCCCTTTCATTGGTCATTACCCCAGCTTTTTCTAGGTCAAGGTTGTCGCTGTTGGGCACCCTGCCTGCACCAATTAGGAGGTGGCTTCCTCGAACCTTTTTCTCGTTTTTCCCCTGAAGATAGGTCAGTTCTATTTCACCTTCAGTTTTCATCTCAACTTTAATTGTGTCGGAGACAAGGCTAACTTCTACTCCCTCACTCTCCAGTATTGCCTTTGCCCGTTTGCTGACATCAGCATCCTCATGGGATATGAGTGAGTCTGACCGCTCTATGATGGTGACTTCCGAGCCAAATCGCTTGAATATCTGGGCGAACTCCAACCCTATGTAGGAGCCTCCGAGGATAAGCAGATGCTCGGGAAGTTCAGTGAGGCTGAGTAGACGCTTGTTGTCTAGCCAAGGCACATCGTCAAGGCCGGGTATCTCCGGCTTCCGTGCCCTAGCACCTGTGTGGATGATGATCTCATCGCCAGTGATGGTCTCATCGCCAACCTCCAAGGTATGTGCATCGACAAATTTGGCAAAGGTGCGGTAGTAATCTGTACTCTCTTCAAGCCAGGCGGTAAAGCCCTCTGAGGAGTTGTTTCGGATGGAGTTCATCCGATCCATAACCTTGGGAAAGTTAACTGCAAATGAGGGGACTTCAATGCCGAAGTCCTCGGCTCGACGAACCATATGGGCATTTCTTGCACTTGCCAGCAGGGTTTTGGTTGGGGTACATCCCCAGTTTACGCAACTGCCTCCTGTACGGTCGCCCTCCACGATGGCAACGGACTTTTTCATGGCCAATAAAGTAGGCAGGATTGTTCCTGTAGCCTGTCCGGTACCTAGAATGATTACGTCATAGTTCTTCATGAGTTACCTCCTCTGAACGTGTGACTGGAGAATTGTTCTCCACCAAAAAGGTACTAAAGGTACAAGGTAAAAACAAGGGAACCAGTAGGCAATATGGGCTTTTAGTACTAAAATTGCAGGAAGTCCTTGAAAGTCCTGTCCTGGTTTGTGTTTTGGGATAACGGGTGTAAAGTGTTTTGATCAAGAGCTTTACTTCTTGTTAAGTAACAATGCATGACCGTTTTCGCTCCAGCATTGTTTTGCAGGTATCGCTCCTCTTATGCTCATTCTCTGCTTGATACTGTTCTCTCCAGCTGGTATCGTTGTGCTGCAAGCATTAGGCCAAACATCTGAAGATGTGGCTCCGCCAGGGATAAACGATACTACCGGAGGCATGGTGAACAGAGCTGATCATCAAATAAATTTCCAGCAAAAACTTGCCCTAGTGGTTCTTTTGCTGTTCATGGCAAGTTTTTTCTTTCCGTTCTATCTTGCCCGCGAGAGCCGCATATCAGAAGACATACAACGTGGATTGCTCTTTCTGAACTTACCTTGTGTCCTGCTTCTTCTCCTTCCCCCCCTGTTGGTGGCCATCTATGCACTCTTGAAAAAAGGCAGTTTGTCAGATGCTGCCCTTACCCTTTCTGGGGTCTTGGGCCTCTTCTTCCCCATGATGGTCCTGGCGATAGTGGGACCGGATATCACCGAAACATATGGCCCCTTGGCGCGTTACAGTCCCTCCTCCGGGATGTATCTCTATCTGGCTGCGGTACTAGTCATTTTCCTTATGAAACCCAAGTTCAAGATCCATGACCTGTTGGGTATAGCCCTTGTAGCCTCTGCTGTACTGTTCGTAGCCTCACAAGGCTCGTATGACAGGCTTGGAATCGTGCTGGAGGGCAGGAACCTGGGCAGTCGCATTACGCAGGAAGTGCTTGCACACATCCGCCTCACCTTCATCAGCCTTGGTATCAGTATGGTCATAGGAATACCCCTTGCCTTGGCAAGCTTCCAGAACAAACGGGCAGAGAAGATCATCTTTCCCTTTTTGAACCTTCTGCAGACCATCCCTGGCATTGCCCTGTTAGGACTTTTGATAACCCCGCTTTCTACACTCTCCCAGACTTTTCCCTTTTTACGCACTATGGGCATCAAGGGCATTGGAAATACCCCTGCCATCATAGCGTTGAGTACCTATGCCCTCTATCCCATCATCAGATACAGCTTTACAGCCTTCTCGAGCATTGAGGAGTCTGTCATCCAGGCAGCAAAGGGGATGGGTATGGACTCATTGCAGATATGGAGCATGGTCCGCTTCCCCCTGGCTGCTCCAGGTATGCTGCATGGCATCAGGGTTGCCCTGATCCAGACCCTCGGCAATGCGACCCTAGCCAAGCTCATAGGAGGCGACGGGTTGGGTGTGCTGGTATTTGAGGGCCTTGGGCAAGCTTCGGTGGACCTGGTTCTGTTGGGCATGCTGCTCATCATCGCCCTGACTATAGCAAGTGACCGCATTTTCCAGATATTCATCCATCTGGTTACCCCATCACCACTCCGAGGCAAGGCGGTGGGAAATGGATGAACAACCTATAAGGAAGATATTCAGATGAAAGAACACCATACGCACCCCATCCTTACCGATACCCATACCTTTCTCACAGCAGAGCGTATTCCCGTAAACTACGGACAAATTGCCGCATTGCAAGATGACGCTCGCCATTCCTGCCAATAGGGTAACGGTGCTCATAGGCCCCAGTGGGTGTGGGAAATCGACGACACTGCGGTGTCTCAATGCCCTGGTCAAGCTGGACAAGGGGAGCATCACGTATGAGGATATGGGAATTCAAGACCTGAACAAGACTGACCTACGCAGAAGTATGGGCTATGCTATCCAGTCTGTCGGCCTGATGCCACACCTAAGTGTTGAGGAGAATGTGGATTTGGTCCCACGTCTTTTAGGCTGGCCAAAATCCTCCAGAAAGGAGCGGGTTGAGAAATTGCTCTCCTTAGTGCGCCTTGATCCTGCAATTTACAGCAAGAAATACCCCCATGAACTCTCAGGAGGTGAGGCCCAGAGGATCGGCTTTGCCCGAGCCTTGGGAGCCGATCCCCCGATGTTGCTTATGGATGAGCCCTTTGGGGCGGTGGATCCGCTTAATCGCGATCAGCTGCAGGATGAGTTTATCCGCATCCAGCGTCAGTTGAAGAAGACGGTGGTGTTTGTCACCCATGATATGGGTGAAGCCATCAGGCTTGCAGACTTTTTGGTCATCATGAAGGATGGCAAGATAGTGCAGGCCGATACTCCTGAGCAGATCCTCTCCCATCCTGCAGATGAGTTTGTAGAACGATTCCTTGGTCCTGACCGTTCGCTACAGCGCCTGACGCTCTTTACTGCCGACCAGTGGATGGAAGAGGCCATGAGCGGGTCAAAAGAAAAGGCTGAAGAGACCCTTGGGGAGTGTTCAAACCAAACGTACTGGCAACTTGACGACCAAGGGAGACCTATCGCAGGGTTTGCCAGAGTCGGAGATACGATTTCCAGGAGGCTTGTATCCAATGCATCCCATTGGGTCCAGCAGTACTCATCATTAAAGGAGTGCGTTTCAAAGATTTTGAATCTGGGCCTCCCCTCTGCTGCCGTTGTGGATGAAGAGGGAAGGCTGTGCGGGGAGGTGAGATTTGAAACTATCCAGAAAATCAGTCGAGACTAGTGATACAACCCTGACAAAACGAATCCTGTTGCTCGCCCTTCTGATAGGGTTGCTCCTGGCCTTTATGTTCTCAGTCCAAGTGCAGACCCTGATACTATCGTCCCTTTTCCCTTCCGAAGGGCGGTATACCCACTCTCGTAAAACCATCTTGGAGATGACAGGCGAGCACATAGTGCTCACCCTTCTTGCCACTAGCTTGGCGGCGGTAGCAGGGATCCTCATTGGGGTTGCAGTCACCCGTAAAGGTGGGCAGGCCTTTCAGGTGCTTATCTTGCGGCTGAACGCCTTCATCCAGACCTTTCCCCCTTCGGCTGTGATCATCCTAGCCTATCCTGTCCTGGGCTTTGGATGGAAACCCGCCTTGCTAGCGCTGTTTTTGTACTCCCTGTTCCCTGTTCTAGGCAACACTGTAGTAGGGTTCCAAGGAGTCTCCCCTGCAGTTAAGGAGTCAGCTAGGGGTATGGGTATGACGGCCTTCCAGCAGCTCTGGATAGCTGAATTTCCCCACGCCTGGCCGATGATACTCACCGGTATTCGTCACAGCTATATCCTCAATCTGGGAACAGCAGCTATCGCAGCTGTCATCGGAGGGGGAGGGCTGGGTACCATAATCATCAGCGGACTCGCACTGAGAAACTCAGCTTTGGTACTGAGCGGTACCATTGTCATCAGCCTGCTGGCCTTCATAGGCGAGCAGGTGTTCCTGCTTTTGTCACGGTTTACCCGGACGTAGGAAGCGTACTCATCTAACAAAAGCTTCAATTGAATTGTTGTTTTCTCGCTGTTTTACTGGTAAAGTATAGCCAATTCATCTAGATACAAG
>CAYMRN010000070.1:0-7688 GCA_964392855.1 uncultured Sphaerochaeta sp. | reverse complement strand
AAACAAGCTGCCGTAGCTCAGTTGGAAGAGCACAGCTTCGGTAAAGCTGATGTCTGTCCCGACTGCAAGCAGTATGATCGCAAAGGCGAGGACAATGAGGATCATTGACCGGTTCCTCGCTGACATCTGCCTGCCCTCTGTCTTAGCCCTGGATTGTCTCACCTTCGACATGATTGCCTTGATGAAGACACCCAAGCCTGTACCTATCATCAGGCCTATTCCCAAGTTGGATCGGAAGATATCAGCCTCTGCCATGGAGGCAAAGAGGCCGGCTCCCAGACCGACAGGAATAAGCAGGTAGTAGCCCAAGATTGCACCACCAAACCAGATGAGGGCAAAAAGAGGCCCGATAATGGCTCCGATACCCATCGCCATCGGGGAGACCCAGATGGAGAAGGCTGGAAACAGGGCTGTCCCCTTGAAAAGGGTAAGCATGGCAGGAATCTTGCCTAGGCCATCACGCAGTGCTGTGAATATGACTGAGCCTCCCATGGAGGCAAAGAGGGTCCTTGCCCCATGCCCGCCTTTTGCACTGGCTTGCAGCGTGTTAAAGGAGGCCAGCCCCATCGGATAGGGGAGTTGCTCATCTACAATGAGTTTTTTACGAAAGATGGCAGAGAAGAGGGTGCCAAGTATGGCACCAACCACCGTCAGTACTATCAGGCGCAGTGTGGAGAACGAGGCATCAGGGGCTATCATCCAGAGTCCGGGGAGGGTAAAGGCCAGACCCCCGGCTACCATTGCGCCGCTACTCATGATGGTGTGGGTCACGTTAATCTCCTGCAGGGAGGAGTTTTTAGCCTTGCTCAAGGCCGCTAGGCTGACTACAGTGACAAATATGGTAGGCCAAGGGAGGGCCCCCATGCGAAGGGCTACATACATGGAGCTGGCTGTTATTACCACAAGGCCCAAAATGCCGACGATCATTCCTCTGAGGGTTAGGTGTCTATTCATGGTTTCTTACACTTCCTTTGGATTTGTATAGTATCTAGGATTGAAGAAAAATGCCAGTATCCGTCATTTTTATGATAGCACATCATCCAGCATATGCGCATATGTTGGGTCGGCCCGATACAGCTTATGGAAACAATAGAAGTAATATGATATAGTAAAAAACAATAAAATCATCACAGCATAGGCAGAAAAAATCTGCCTTAAGGAGAAATTTGTATGAAGAAAAGAATATTTCCAATCGTAGTACTTCTTTTGGTTTTATTTTTGGTACCGCTAACAGCGGCTCCCTTTGGGGGATCGAGCGCTTCTTATAGCAAGTTTGCCCTTGGCCTTAACTTAGGGACAAATACAGGGCTTGGTTTCCAGTATAGGGCTAACAGGGATTTCGATGTGATCGGAAACCTGGGTCTCAATGACTTTGGCGTTGATCATCTCTCTTTTGACGTGGCTGCCAACTACAAAATCAGTGAGTTCTGGATCGACAGGGCAGATTTTGATGTGACCATGGGTCTTGGAGTGAATGTAGGGATTCCCTTAAAAGAGGGTGAGAAAATCAATTTTGCAGCTCTTGTCCCCTTCGGAGTCATGTATCATTTCACAGAAGTCCCCATTGATGTTTACATCCGCCTTGCTCCTGGGATACGAATAATTAGAAGCGGAAATGTGGACATTGGCTTTGACATGGGTGCATTCATCGGTGCTCTGTGGAGATTTAACTGATATCGTAGAAGTTAGCTCAACTTGTTTGATTGCCGCTGTATCAATGCTTGATACAGCGGCAATTTTAGGTTCACAAGAACTTTGTATTTTCTGCAACTGTTTTCTTCCCAGATGCTTGATGAATTAATTTCTTATGAAAACTTAAAAAAAAGAAGATTCGATTCCTAGTTAATTGGTTATCACTGTGCTAAGATTTTACTACTTAGCATGGCTTGTGAGGCCAGAAAAGGAAGGGCAGTGTATGAGTAAACGTATTGTTTGTATAAGCGTGCTTGTTCTGGTGATTCTTCTTCCCTTGACAGCAGCTCCTGTCCAAAGGAGCCCTTGGTCTGCTGGTGTAAGCATAGGAACTTCCGCCCAAGGGGTAGTATGGTTCCAAGTCAATGACTACTTGGATATTTCCGCAGGTCTTGGCATTGATTTTTTTACAAAAGCCATCTATGGGGATGTTGACGCAAACTTCAGGGTATGGAAGTTCAATATCCAGGAAGAGTATTTTGATCTGACTGTAGGAGGAGGGGTCCTGTTTGGACTTTATGATGAACAGCTGGAGTTGTCCTTATTTGTACCTGTAGGGGTATACTACAGCTTCGCAGAAGATGTGCTCCCTTTGGATGTCTATTTCCACATGGGCCCATCCTTCAGGCTACTACAGGGATACCAGCCAGAACGTATAGGATTTTACTCATATGTGGGGGCAGTGTACCGGTTCTGACAGATAAGACAGGTATAGGAAGTAAGAGTATGAACAGGGTTGCTTGCAATCCTGTTCATACCTGTTTGATGAGCTAGTAGAAACACAGAACAGGAACTTTGGGCTTTTCTCTTCAAAAGGGAAGGCTCGCATTGACAATTGTCTTCAGCGTATGGGAGATGGTGTCGGTAGCCTCCTTGTAAAAGTAGTACCTGCTGCTGGCAAGACTTTTCTGCACACTTGATTGGACGATACCCAGCCTTTTTGCAGTTTCAGCTTGGGTTTCGTTATGCTGCTGTAAGGCCCCTATTATCTCTCTCTGCCGTAGGGTCCAGCTATTCTGCAGAGCCCATGTAAGCTTGAATATGGTGTTCAACAGGGTAGACATCTGCTCATTACCCTCTATGCCAATGAGCATATTGGTCTTTGCTTCGGATTTTTTGCTCTCCAGGGCTTTTACCTCTTCAACAGATGCTCTGGCAAGATGGAAGGCCGAACCGTCAGAGCCAAGGGAGGTGCCAAGCTGGAGGGCAACGCTGAGCGAACCGATTCCAATGCCAAAGCGGAACTCAGTCGGATACATATCCCTTTGGATCCGATCCAGTATCCTCATTACAGCCGGTCCGTCATGCAGGACTCCCTGGAACTCATCCCCTAGGGTAATGGTGAAGCGTGAGGCTATCGCATACTGGTAGCTATGGTTGATCTGTTCCAGAACTGTCTCAAGGCGTTTCTGTGTGCTCTGGCGATCATCAATTTTTCTGGAGCCGATGATATCAGCTATGATTACTGTATACAGGCGTTTGTCCATGAAACTATCTCCCTGTCTAATAGGGACAATTATACACTTGTTTGTGGATTATGTAAAGAAATATTCATTCCTAAATGAATAAATATGTTTTATTCATGCGTGAATGAATAATATGCAATGATGTAATCATAGGTCTATAAATCCATAGATGTACGTTCAGGTAGGGATCTTTATTTTTTGCCCGTTACCTTGAACTCCAAAAGGGGACTCTGGTACCGTTCGAGAATTTGTGCTTCGACCATGATGCCCTCATCGAGGTAATCGATGCTCAGCACCTGACCTGATCGTCGTATGTGAGCGATTAGGTCGTAGCGGCTTTCAGGGATCAGGTAGTAGGTGACGGGACAGAGCTCGTGCAGCGTCTCCCCTATCTGTGCCAAGAGTTCGTCCAGGCCTTCACCCTTCAATACAGAGGTCTCAACGGTAGGACTGTACATGCTTTTGATCTTTGCAACGGCAAAATCGTCGTGGACATCATCCATCTTGTTGATCATGACTATCGCTGGCTTGTCCCCGCCCCCGAGCTCTTCCAATACGTTCACTGTCGTGGTGTAGCTTCCTACCATATCAGGGTGCGAGGCATCACAGACTATGATGAGGAAGTCTGCATACTTTGCTTCTTCCAAGGTGCTTTTGAACGATTCCACAAGATTGTGGGGGAGGTCGCTGACAAATCCTACCGTATCAGATAGCAGGACTTCAGCCCCTCCGGGGAGCTTGACTGCACGGGTTGTCGGATCCAGGGTGGCAAAAAGCTTGTTTTCCACCAGCACATCTGCCTGTGAGAGGGCGTTGAGCAGGGATGACTTGCCGCTGTTGGTATATCCTACGATGGCTCCAAGGGGGATGTTGCTGTTCTGCCTCTGGGATCGTTGGACTTGCCGTTGTTGCTGGACCTTCTTCAGCTGGTCCTTGAGAAAGGTGATCTTGTCCTTGATCTGGCGACGGTCTAGTTCCAGCTGTTGCTCGCCCCCTCCTCTGGTTCCCTTCACCCCTCCATGCTGGCGTGAAAGACCGGTCCACATCCTTGTGAGGCGGGGTAGGGAGTACTCAAGCCTTGCAAGCTCGATTTGCAGGCTAGCTTCCTTGGTCGCTGCCCTGTCTGCAAAAATCTGCAGGATTACCTCATCACGATCGATGACACAGCACTCCCACTCCCGTTCAAGGTTTCTCTGGACCCTAGGGCTGATGCCCTGGTCAAAGACGATGAGGTCGCTTTCATAGGTGTCTATGAGAGCCTTTACCTCTGCAACCTTTCCGCTGCCGATGAGGGTTGCGCTGTTGGGCTCCCTCATCGGGACCAAGAGGATGTGCACAGTCAGCGGACCCATGGTGCTTACCAACGCTTGTAGTTCTTCAGCGCGGTGTCTGGCATGAACCCTATCCTCTGAGGCGGGAACAAGTACAAGCAGAATTGCCCGTTGCCGTTCTATTTCGATGTCATGTATCTGTTTTCCCTTTGCGATGGGATCGTCTTTTTCCGTGATTGTTTCAATTTCCATTAGTGTTAACTATAGGGCTGGTGACCAGGGAAGTCAATATATGCTACACTTGCCCACCTAGCTCCACTGAGCATATATGAGGTTAATGTATGGGTTTGAATTGCGGTATTGTTGGCTTGCCCAACGTCGGTAAATCGACAATTTTCTCCGCTTTGACGGCAGCTCCTGCCGAAGTTGCGAACTATCCTTTTTGTACTATCGATCCCAATGTGGGTATCGTTAACGTCCCTGATACACGTCTGGATAAGATTGTTGAGCTGATCCCAACAGAACGGGTCATTCCGGCAACCTTTGAGTTTGTCGATATTGCCGGCCTAGTGGCCGGTGCCTCCAAAGGGGAGGGCCTGGGCAACAGGTTCCTCGCCTCCATCAGGGAGGTGGGTGTCATCGCCCATGTCGTGCGGTGTTTTGAAGATGGGGATATCGTCCACATAAACAATACGATTGACCCTGCAAGTGATATTGAGACCATCAACATCGAACTTGCCCTCGCTGACCTGGAGACGGTGAGCAACCGGTATGCCAAGCAAGCGAAGCTTGGGCGGTTGGGCAAGGAAGCGCAGAAGGAGAACGAGAAGGTTCTTCCTCTCCTGGAAAAGGTCAAGGGCTGCCTGGAATTGGGCAAGCCTGCGCGAAGCCTCGGCCTTGAAGGGGATGAGCTGGCCATGCTGCATGACCTGCACCTCATCACCCTCAAGCCTGTCATCTACGTCTGTAACGTTGATGAGGAGGGCATCTCTGAGGAGAATGAGTATGTCCGGACTGTTCGCTCCATAGCCAAGGAAGAGGGATCGGAAGTCATTGTCATCTGTGGCAAGATCGAAAGTGAGATTGCAGCGCTGGAGAGTGAAGAGGACAAGAAGGATTTCTTGGAGGCTGTAGGCCTTGAGGAGTCCTCCCTGAACGCCCTGGTGCGTCTTGCCTACCATACCCTTGGGATGCGCACCTTCTTCACTGCAGGATCTGATGAGAACCGGGCATGGACATTTCGCGCTGGCTGCAAGGCTCCTCAAGCTGCCGGGGTGATCCACACCGACTTTGAGAAGGGGTTCATCAAGGCCGAGGTGTATAACTGTGAGGACCTTTTCTTCTACAAGACTGAACAGAAGGTCAAGACTGCTGGAAAGCTCCGCATCGAGGGCAAGGAGTACCTTGTCAAGGATGGGGACATCATGCACTTCAGGTTCAACCTGTAGACAGGTCCCTGCCTGGCCTCTCGTTGGTTAGATAATCGGGATAGTGGAACATAGTAGCGAGACAGGACATCCATGGTCATAGCAAGGCTTTCCTGTCTCGCTGTTTGCATACGCGCTTTAGTCTGCCAAAGCCATTAGGTACATCTGCCCCTTCTGCTTTACCAGCTGACTGAGAAGGTTATGGGTTCGGCTAGCAGGAGGAAATCGATGAGAGGGAAGCTGAACTCGTAGAGGTTTGATCCTACCTTCTTTCCATTGGTGAAGCGCCTGATAGGCTTGGGTGTGGCGATTCTCAACGTGATGGTGGATTTTTCGATGGCAGGAGGGCCCTCTTCGCCAAGCATGAAGCTGATCATCTCCAGGTAGTCACTTTCACTCAAACCCTGGTTATAGACAGGGCCGAAGGCCTCAAAGTTTTCATCTGCCAGGAAGGGGATGACAGGGACAAGCTGGTCATAGTTGTCCATCGAGAGGCTGAAGGTCAGGGTATTGTTGCGCAGCTTGAGTAGGCTCTGATCACTGCCAGCTCCTAGGTCGGAGAACAGCTTGTCCAGATCCATGAAGTTGAACTGCCCATTGTAGGCATTGGTATCCACGTTTTTGATGGTGACACTGTTTGTGGTGCTGCTGTACTTCAGGGACCTTTCGAAGTCCTCGAGGGCCTTGTCCATCAGGGAGGTGTCCTGCTCTTCGGGGACGAATTCGCTGAAATCTTCGAGGACAGCGATAAAGAAGTCCTCGACCGTGAATGCAAAATTGGAGCTGCTGTATCCACTCTCTTTGAACGAGAGCTGTTCGGTCACCACACACGAACTGGCTGAAACAAGTATCAGGAGCATCAAAGAGATGAGCAGCATAGGTATCTGTCTATGTTTTATCAACTGGTTATCCTTCTTGCATAAATGTATGTGATTTATCTCTTGCTAGCAAGAGAAACAACTACTGTTTTTGCTCGACAAAGCCAATCGAGCCATCTTCGTGTTCAATGATACCGAGCGTTTGGCGCTTTTGGTTGGGATGTTTTTCCACAAACTTCTCGATATGCATATAATCGAGCTTGGCTAGGTCATCAAGCTCATAGCCTATGGTGATGACCGGACTCTCTCCGGTATCTCGCAGGAAGGCAACCCCTTGGTGGAGCTCCATAAAGGAGAGTAGGGGCCCCTGGTACTTCTGTCGGTTTAGTTTTTTCATCAGGTCCCGTACAAACTGCTCCTGCAGTTCATAGATATCCAGTTCGTTGGGATCGATATTCCTCTTCTCCCTGAGAAACTCTGTATAGGTTGCAAAATAGGAGAACAGGGTGCTAGGGGTACACTGGGCAGCCTCACAGAGGGTGTGCATCCACATGCTTGCCTCTCCTTTTGTATAGAGAAGGTCACAGGCATCCTTCAGCTTCAGGGCTTTGGCTATATCCCCTTCAGTGTAGGTGGGGGTGGTTATGACGGTGTAAGGCGAATCTTTCTGGCCCTTGATGCCGAACTTCTCTGCATCTTCAGCAAGTTTGGTCCCAGGTAGCAGGGAGAGGGCAAAGATATCTATGTTGCTGGGCTTGCACGCTACGGCAAAATCGAGGCTTCGTGAGAATAGGGATAGCGAGTCATGGGGAAGACCTATGATAAGGTCGAGCCCAAAGACGATTCCCCGCTTGTTGAGCAGCCCTATCTTCTCTTGGAAGACCCTAGGGTCAAAGTGCCTGTTGATAGCTTTGAGCACTATCGGGTTGGAGCTTTGCAACCCTATCTGCAAAGAGCAGTTAAGCTGTGCAAAGTGATCTGCGAGCTCCTCGTCCAGAAGTTCGGCCCTCAACT
>CAYMRN010000069.1:0-7700 GCA_964392855.1 uncultured Sphaerochaeta sp. | reverse complement strand
TTTTGCCATGAAGTTGAGCCGTGCCTCCTTCACCCCTGGCTCAAGGGCGAGGGCACGTTCTATCTTAGGGGTGCAGTGTGCACACTCTAGGTTCTCTATGTCCCATATTCGTATCATGTGGGGGGAATCTCCTGTATATATCAATATATGATTGTATTCAAATATATATTAGAAAGTTTGTCCCGTTTCGTCAAGCAAAAGGAGGAACCATCCCTTCAGTGCCCTGCAGTATCCCCGGTCTCTGCAGAGAGGATCTGCTTTTCATATATTCCCCGCTTTCCGGATGCCACAAAGGAGAGGCTGGCGACCAAGAAGAGGGGCAGGGGATTGGCAAATCCAAACAGCTCGATACCCAGGACAAAACAGGATAGCGGCAGTTTTGTGGAGCCGCTGAGTATTCCGATGGAACCGAACATTGCCATTGCCGAGACAGGAATTCCAGTGAAAGGGGCAAGCAGTGAGCCGCTGGTCGCCCCGATGACCAGCAAGGGGATCACTTCCCCACCCACAAAGCCGCTTCCGAGGGTAAGGGCTGTGAGCAACAGCTTGAAAAAGGGGGCCTCCAGGCCTGTCTTGCCCAGCTGTGCATCTCTGATGAGGCCCATGGAGAGCCCGTTGTAGCTAAACGAACCGGTGAGGGCGTAGATGGCGAGCGTAGCTGCAAGCAGGGTAGAGCTTGCAATGAATGCCCTCAAGAGGAGATTGCCCTTGACCTTGGCAAAAAGGCTCTTGGTATGATGGACCGCAAGGCAGAACAGGCGGCTGAAGAGGCCAAACATTGCAGAAGCGACACCAAGGGCGAGCAGTGTCCGTATATCAAGGGGAAAAGCCTCTACAGCAAGGGGCCTGAAGGTATGTACTCCCAAGCCTTGGCCGAGCAGGCAGGCTGTGATTGATGAGACCAGAGAAGGCAGGAGTGCATCGATGCGGTTCTCCCGGGGACTGGAGAACTGCATGCCGAACAGGGTTCCTGCTACCGGAGCGTTGAACAGGGAGGCGAAGGCTGCCCCTGCACCACAGATAAGCCAGATTCCCTGCTGCCTCATATCAAGGGAGGGTGTTTTTTTCGAGAAGAGGTGCCGCTCAAGCCGGTACAGGTTGCTCCCTATGGAGGCTCCTATCTGGACACCCACACCCTCCTTGCCCCCTGAGGCACCCACCAGGTGGGTTATCAGGGTGTTGACGAAAAGCAGCGGTGCCATCTTGGTTGATATCTTGCTGTAGTTGGAATGCGGGTCCTGCTTGAATCCTATGTTTGAAGGGTGTGCCATGTCGATGATCCCCAAGTTGATCATCTGGATGACCTGACTGGCCCCGTCCTTGAGGTAGGGCCCGATCTTTGCATAGAGCAAGGCGGTCAGCACAGCACCTAGGGGTATGAAGAGTACCAGCAAAGGGTTGGCCTCCCGTATTGAGGATGCCGTCCCGACTGCCAGAGTTAGGGCGCTGATGACCGAGCCTACGGCAAGACCTAGCAGAAGGGCGCGTAGGATCCATGCCAATGAACCTGTCTTGAGTTTTTCCACCAGTAGTTTCATGCAGATATACTACAGGCATTTTGCATGGACGTACATGAGTATTTTTTACGAAAACCAGTGATTTTTCTGCCTTTCATGGACATTTGTCCTATAAGTTTTTACAATGGTGTTTCACCAACAACACAATCCCTGTAGAAGCTTGTGAGCTTTCCAGGGGCATATAGAGGGTAGAAAATATGAACGAACAGGTTATTAGGGGAGATTCTCAAACATATTCGAGGATTCTGCATGAGGAGAGCAAACAGGTATGGAGAACCATATATTTGAGTTTTCTCTGTGTGCTTGTCGGCGTTGTCGCTGCCTTCGGTTCCATCGGGTTTCGGTTTCTCATTGATTTTTTCCATAACCTCCTGTTTTCAGGCACTTTGTCCTTCAAGAACAATCCCTCCCTTTCTCCATGGGGAAAACTGGTTATCCTGGTCCCTGCAGTGGGTATAGCCCTTGCCAGTTTCATCACAGAAAAATGGGCTCCCGAAGCAAAGGGTCACGGGGTTCCTGAGGTAATGGTTGCCGTTGCAAACAACGGGGGGAAGATCAGGCCGGTAGTAGCCTTGGTCAAGACGCTTGCCTCCGCCCTTACCATCGGAAGCGGTGGTTCTGTCGGTAAGGAAGGGCCTATCGTCCAGATAGGTTCCTCTTTTGGCTCGACCCTCGGGCAGATCTTCAAGCTCAGCCCGCGGGAAACCATCATCCTGGTGGGAGCCGGGGCCGCAGGTGGCATCAGCGCAACCTTCAACGCACCCATCGGAGGGGTGATGTTCGCCTTGGAGCTGATCCTGCCTGAGTACAGCATCATGACCATCATGCCTTTGGTCGTCTCCTCCATTGTCTCGACCTATATCTCCACCATGCTCTTGGGAACCCATCCGGCTTTTGTCATTCCCCAGTACATGATGGTATCTTCCTATGAGCTGCTGATCTACGCCCTGTTGGGCCTGGCTGCAGGCCTGCTATCAGTAGCCTTTATCCATCTTGTCTATTATATGGAGGACTCGTTTGACAAGATACAGGTCCCTTCCCTCCTAAAGGCCGTGGTAGGAGGAATACTGGTCGGGGTGATCGGCCTGATCTCCCTGAAGGCGTTCGGACACTACTATGTCTACGGAGTAGGGTATGAGTTCCTGAATATTGTCCTGGCAAACGAGGTGCGCTCCATAGTCATGCTCCTTTCGCTCATAGCCCTCAAGCTTTTGGCAAACACACTTACCCTTGGTGCTGGAGGGTCGGGAGGCATTTTTGCCCCCTCGCTCTTTTTGGGTGCGGCCCTAGGTGGCTCCATAGGCATTTTGGCAAACATGATTTTCCCTGGAGCCACCGGTCCTGTCGCCGCCTACGCAATCGTTGGGATGGCCGCTGTAGTGTCAGGGGTCACCGGTGGGGTGCTTACCTCCATCATCATGATCTTTGAGATGACGCGAAACTACGAGATCATGCTGCCTCTGATGCTTGGGGCTGTACTCTCCCACTTTGTGGCAAAGCTGCTGTACACCGAGACGATGTACACCAAGAAGCTTACCCGAAGGGGGATAAACATCCAGTTTGACAAGCGTATCTCAACCTTCAAGATGATTAGCGTAGGTGAGGTCATGCAGAAGGAGATAATCTCCTGTTCCCCCAATACCAGTGTGGAAGAGACCCTCTCATTGATGCATCAGCACAATCTTGGAGTCCTTCCTGTCATCGATGGCAAGCGTGTCCTGGGGACCATAAGCTACAAGGAGCTCTACACGGCAAAGCCTGAGAAGAGCGAGGTCATTGCACCCTTAGTCACCAGGAAAAACATCACCATCCCTGTCACCAGCGACCTCTATGATGCCCTTGAGGTAGTGAAGGAGATCAAGGGCGATATCCTCATAGTCATGGATAACGAGGAGATTGTGGGGCTGGTCACGGTAAAAAGGTTGATCTACAGTTCCATGGAAAAGCGGAGAGAGAGCTGAGCAAGGCAAAAGCCTTGGTCAGCTCGTACAACACTATCAGGTCCTAGGTCCACTTGCTGTGCAGCTCCTCGATCTCGGCAATCTCCTCAGCATCACTGGGTTGGAGATTGTTGAACACCTTGTGCTTTGCAAGTACGTAGGAGAGGACCATTTGCGCTTCCTGACGGTCACTCATCGCAGTGAGGGGCACAGATGAGTAGAAAGGCTGTACCGCTCCTCCATCCTTACCCTCATAGTAGCGGTATTTCTCAAGATTGGTGGTTGAGTTTTTCCAGTCACTCTCCATTTTCCTAAACTCCTTTGCCCGCTTTGATGCACTCCAGTTCCTGCTGTAGAGTTCAGAAGCAAATTTTTTGTAGTGACCGGGATAGAGAAGCTTGGCCGGCAGTGTCTCCATCGCCATACGCATGTAGCTGATGGCCCAAACCTTGTTACCGAACGAGATGAACCCTCCAGGCAGCTCATCATAGAGGCTGGAAAGCACATACCACGTCTCGGTTGAGTCCATCATATTGAACTCATTGACTATGATGGTCAGGTCCTCAAGCATCCCTTTTGCCTTGCCCAGCGCGTTCAAAGGCCCTTTGGTCTGACCCCATCGCCCGTTGTTTGATGCTTTCCACAGGAATGCCAATGCATTGGGATGCTTTTCGATGGATAGGAGGGCATAGGCCTCACCTTTTTCGTAAGCACGGTACTTGGCGTCCTTCTCATCATCGTCTAGTTCATCGCCGATGGATACCTGCAACCGAGCAAGGCGCCATAAGACCTCAGACTCCTCCTTGTCCGTGGTGGCGAGGCTTCTTTGCAACAGGAGCTCTGTTTCACACGCAGGGAACTGCTCCTGGTCCTGAAGCAGATCGGCTTTTGTGAAATCCACGGATGCGGCCACTGAGGTGAGGACAAACAGCACTAGTACAACCAAGGCAGCGTTTCTTTTCATACAGGACTCCTTTAGCGTATAAGTCGTTTGAGAAGGGAGAATTTCCCCTTGAAGGGGGCGTACCTGAGGGGGACATCCAGAAAGGTATATTTCTTTAGGATACTTTTCCTGTGGCTGAACGTCAGAAACCCCTGCTGTGCATGATAGCTGCCCATCCCGCTGGCTCCCACGCCTCCAAAGGGGAGGTGTGGATTGGAGAGATGCAGGACCGTGTCATTGATGCAACCACCTCCATATAAGAGGGTCTCGACCACGCGTTTTTCGTTTTGCTTGTTTTTTCCGAAGTAGTAGAGGGCAAGGGGATGCTCCCTTTTTTCGATAAAAGCAAATGCCTCTTCAAACTGGTCGTAGGCGAGGACAGGAAGGATGGGCCCGAAGATCTCATCGGTCATCAAGGGCGATTCAAGGTTTGGTTCTGTCAGTATGGTGGGTGCTATCTTCATCAGCTTTGGATCGAGCTGTCCCCCATAGGTGAGCGTACCCTCTTCAAGCAGCTCGGCTAGGCGGCTGAAGTGCTTCTGGTTGATGATCTTGGGGAATTCGCTGTTGTTCAAGGGGTTGGTGCCGTACATGCTTTGTATGGCAGCGATCAGCTCCTCTATGAACCGCTCCTTGAGTTCGCCCCTGACAAGGACGTAGTCAGGCGCTATGCAGGTCTGTCCGGCATTGAGGAACTTGCCCCATGCTATGCTTTTTGCAGCCAGGCTGAGTTTTGTCCCCTCATCGATGATGACCGGGCTTTTTCCTCCCAGCTCAAGGGTTATAGGAGTGAGAAATCTTGCAGCCTTCTGCATGACTATCTTCCCAACCGTGGGGCTTCCTGTGAAGAAGATATGATCAAAACGGTAGTTGAGTAGGGCGGTATTCATCTCACTGCCCCCTTCGAAGGAGGTGACGTAGTCGGATGGGAACGTCTTGGCCAGAATCTCAGCGATGACCATAGAGGTGTTGCTGCTGTACCTTGAGGGTTTGACCACAGCACAGTTGCCTGCACTGAGGGCGGCAACCAGAGGTGCCATGGCAAGTTGGAACGGGTAGTTCCAGGGGCTCATGATCAGGACAACTCCCAACGGTTGTTTCACGATGTATGAGCGTGAAGGAAAGGAGAGGATCGTGGAGCGTACCCGCTTGGGCCTGCTCCACGCATCAAGATGCTTCAGATGTTGGTCTATCTCGCTGTAGACTATGCCAAGTTCGGTGGCAAAGCCTTCAAAGTCTGACTTGCCCAAGTCTTCATGGAGGGCTTTGAGGATTGCACTTTCATGATTGGAAATGCTTGCCCTCAACGCTTTCAGTTGTTTTTTCCTCCATGCAACATCCAATGTTGTCCCTGTCTGGAAAAAATCACGCATTTCGCTCATGCAGAGCTGAATCTCTTTCATACAAGCCTCCTACTGAAATCAGTATGACATTGCCAAGGTTCTTTGTCAAAATAAAATCAGCAACCTGCTAGTGTCGATTCCAAGACCCTGAAGAGCAACTCCAGCTTTTTTGGCATCTGGAGGCTTTGGCAAGGCCTGGGATGCGTTTGGTCCTGGAAACGGCGTTCATTGATGGGACTTTATCCCCCCAGTAGTGTCCATGAAACCCTTCTGTGTACAGGTTACTGTTGACCGAGAGGCTTTCCCGCACTACCATGGCCGTAGGCGATGGGGTTCGCCTTCATCTGATGAAAACCGCCCGTTTATGACGAAGCTGATAACTCCTGGCAAATACCTGACAGGATACCTGTCTTGAGGGGTCAGCTATGGCTTTGAGTCTAGCCTTACTTATTCTCTTGTGTCTTGGTTCTGAATGGATATCCCTTCGTATAGGACTTCCGCCCTTGGTCGGCATGATAGGGGTGGGGATTCTCCTTGGTCCTACAGCACTCAATGTTCTCGATCCAATGTTTCTTCTAGCAAGCCCGGATCTGCGTCTTATCGCGCTTATCATCATTTTGTTACGTTCCGGCTTCAGCCTCTCGAAGAAGAGCTTGCACCAGGTGGGTAGGCATGCCCTTATGCTGGGCTTCCTTCCTGCAACCTGTGAGGCCTTGCTTGTCCTTATGCTTGCCCCCTCCTTGCTTGGCATCAGCAGCATGGAGGCGGCTATCCTTGGGTGCATCCTGGCTGCAGTCTCTCCTGCCGTAGTCGTACCGCCTATGATCAGGTTCATAGAAGAGAGAAGAGGGGAGGGGAAAAGCATACCCACCATGGTGCTTGCAGGAGCCTCTCTTGATGATGTTACGGTCATAGTCGTCTATGGCATACTTATCAGCATATATAGTGGAAAGCAGGTCAATGTAGCGTGGCAGGTGGCAAGCATACCCCTTTCCATTCTCTCAGGTGTTGGTGTGGGGCTGGTTGTGGGTGTCCTCTTGGTATTTTTGTTTGAAAGGTTTGATCCACGGGCTACCAAACGTACCCTTATCGTAGTCGCCCTAGCAATTTTGCTGGTAAGTCTGGACACTCGTGTATCAGGCTTGAACATCCCCTTTGCCCCTCTCATAGCGGTGATGACCACAGGTTTTATAATCCTGGAGAAACGTGAGAGGATGGCTCATGAGATCTCGTCCAAGCTTGCAAAGATCTGGGTGTTTGCACAGATTGTCCTTTTTGCCCTGGTTGGGGCTCAGGTGCAGGTAGGGGCCGCCCTCGATGCAGGCCTGAAAGGGCTTGCCCTGATCTTCTTAGCCCTTGGGGCAAGGTCTGTAGGGACATACCTATGTACGATAGGATCCAACCTCAACGGCAAGGAGAGGCTTTTCGTAGTGCTTTCCTACCTTCCCAAGGCAACTGTCCAGGCGGCAATAGGGGCAGCTCCTCTGTTGGTCATGCAGGCAAACGGCATGCCAACACGTGCAGGAGAGCTTATCCTTGCTATGGCGGTGATGAGCATCCTGGTGACAGCCCCGTTGGGAGCCTTGGCGATCAAATGGGGGGGAAGGGTGTTGTTGGTACAGGAGCTACAGGCAAAGTAATACATGCCTGCCTGTCGTATCATGTGAGCTGCAACCTGTCTGCTTGCGGGTGTGGTTACAAGGCAGACAGATTGCAGCCCGGAAGAAGGGAATTTCTCAAGATGCATATCGAGCCAGCTTGGGAGATATGACGTATCGGATATACACCCTGCACCTTATTTTTATTACATAAATCGAAATATGTCAAGATTTGGACTAGGGAAAGTAGGAAATCACCCCTAAAAGAAAAGAAGCTGTCGTTTTCGACAGCTTCTGTGTTGCTACATCTCCTAGGGGAATTGAACCCCTGTTGACGGGATGAAAACCCGTTGTCCTAA
>CAYMRN010000068.1:0-7730 GCA_964392855.1 uncultured Sphaerochaeta sp. | reverse complement strand
TGCTGCTTCTGCTGCTTCTGCTGCTTCTGGCTCTACTTCTGGCCCCTTGTCCTCTTTTTCGTGCTGACCAAAGCTTGGGATGCCCACCAATGCTTTGATCTTTGCCATGCCATCCCACGTGGTGGCAAGGTCAGCCAGCTGGATAAAGGAAAGGAACAACTTGTTATCGCTCAGGGTAAGAGGATATTCAATGTTCCTGTTGGTGATGTCAACAACGACTGTCGGATGAGGAACCTCCTCTAGGAGCGCTACGGCATCAAGCTCCCCTTCCAGCTGGAGGAGCGTGTCTTCAGTCTGGCTAAAGGGGTGGTAAGGGAAATATCCCATATGGGAGGCAGGTATCTGTATAGAGAGACTCTTCTGAGAATCTTCAAAGAGAGCGTCGATGTAGCCATCCCCTTGGAGAACCCTACGGGTATAGTTCATGGTGCCTAGCATCGCAGAGAAGAACGTGATGGGGAGCAAGGACTGCTTCTCTTCCTCTATAGCCCTCCAGCGATTTTGCAGACTCTCGTCCTTGGCACATACGGCGCTGCGTATGATCCAATAGGCGCGGTCCAGCAGGGTATCTGCATCAAAACAGAGGATAGTGTTGGATATGCGTAAGAAAGGACGGTCATTGAGTAGCGAGGGATTACTCAGCCACCCCTTGGTATCTGAGAGGAGGAACTCACTGTTCTGCCCTACATCTATGGCTAGGGTAAGGGCATCTGATGCTGAAAGGTCTGTAAGCTTCCTCACATCAAAAAGGTCAAAGCCGTCCCTTCTACCTACAATGTCAGCTATCCAGCTCTCCCAACCCTGCTCCTTGATGATACGATCCATAAGGACGTGCATATCTTCATCACTCTCATTGCGGCTCTTCATCACTTCGAGCTGCAGCAAGCTAGCCTGCTTGAAGACAGTACTGTCCTCCCTCAGTTTGTCGATACCCTCATGGGCATTTGTCGCCAAACTGACAAAGGCGGTAAGCAGGCCATCGAGCTTTGCATCAAAGACCTCTGAGACAAGGGAGTTGAAGGGTTGCAACTGGTATTTGAGGGCATTATGCTGCTTTGCTATGTACTGCTTATCTGTAATAGGAGGGAGGATACTGTCAGTTGCATAGTCCTGAAAAGCTACCAGCAGATCTTCTCGGGTGATCTGCTGGTCGGCATAGAGAGAGAGTGCATAGTTATCTGTGTAGCGGATAGATTTGCGGCACAGGTCATCAAACAGGGTGACAAGACGTTTCCAATCCTTCTCCTTAATTTCAGTATTCTCAGAAAAAGGGGGTTTTTTTGCACCTACAAGTGATTGGAGGTACCAGACCAACCGAGATGCTCTCCTTTGGGCAAACAGATCATTGGGGCGGTCATACAATATCCTACGCCGTTCCCAACACGCCATTTTCACCAATTCCAAAGGGTGGAAACGGTCAAGAATCTCTATGATGTTGGTGACATCATTGGCAATGAAGATGGAGACCTCTTTCAGATTCTTCTGTAGCTTTTCAGCCGATACACCCAACATGCTGAGCAAATCCCATCCAGGACTATTTTTCACAAGCAGTTTCTCCTTACTTTCGAGCATAGCACAACTTGCACACTCATTCAAACTTCCTCTGTTTCCCTGAGCAGCCAAGGATGTGCAATTTCCAGACACCTGTAATGTCCACCATTGCCTCTATCTGTTTCCCAGGGTCCTGCGAAGGGGCATATCTCTTGCACAAAGAGAGCAGCACTCGCTTTTTCTCATCCTTTGTGACGACCTCTTCTGCCTGGGCAAAGAACGTTGCACTTTGATATGCTACAGAAAAAGCCTCTTCATTGGGCTGAGCTTCCCCTACACAGGTGATGCAGACTCGGCTGTCCTTGCGCATGTTGTCAATCTTATGCCCCTGAAGGGCACAATGGAAGAAAAACTGTCCTTCAGACTCTACCAGGGAGATGGGGAGAGCATAAGGAGAACCCAACCCAAGGGGAGACTCAGGTCTTGCATTGACAGTTGATAACGTAACCCAAAGGGACTCACGCAACAACCGATAGGCATCCTCATCCTCCATCCTTCTTCCCGACTTCCTCATAGGTACCATTCTACACCTCTTCTAACGCCGGAGCGCTCATTTGTTTCCAAAAAATCAGGCACAACAGCACTGAAATCATCGCAAATCCTGAAAAACTCTGAAAAAGAGTCTTGTAACCAAACCTTTCCGTGATGAACCCTCCCAAAGAAGAGCCCAACACGGTAGGCAATCCTGTCCCCAAGGAGATGTATATCGACATGCCAAGGGCGCGATGGGTACGCTTTACCCTTCGCGCAACAAGCTGTATTGCAGCAGGGTGGAAGAAACCAAAGCAGACGCTATGCAGCAACTGCCCGGCAATTACTCCTGCCAAGGTGGGGAAGCTGGCATAGAGCAACAGGCGGATGATCATGCCAACCCCACTGACAAGCAGGAGGAAAACCGGAAGTACACCCCGTTTCTGGATAAGATAGCCAGCCAGCACCATAAAGAGCAGCTCACTTCCAGCGGCAATGGCATTCATCAACGTAATGGCGGTTATCTGCAACTCTTCCACCAGATAGAGAGAGAAGAAACTTGTCACAGCTGACATGCTCAAGCGATCGAACGCAATGATTATCAAGCCAATGACAAACGCAGAGTCAAACCAGGGATTTTCAGAGAACAGCCTGGCCTTTGCCTTTGTCTTGCCTCCCTTCTCCACACTTGCCTGCATCTTCTCCTCTTTCCAGCTCAAGACAGGTAGGAAAAAAAGCAAACAGCCAAGAAGGGCATACCGTATGATACTGATATTGTCTGTGATGACAGGTCTCTCTATAGCAGCATAGAGCAATGAGAAGAGCACAAACCCCAACGTGCCAAACGCCCTGATATACGAGTATTTCTGGGCGTTTCCGTTAAAACGGTTGGTTGCAACCGTATCGATCAGGGGCAAGAGCGAGCGAAGGAAGAATGCTGTTATGACCAAGGCAAGGACGGTCAGCCAAAGCGGCCCATCACGAACAAGAAGTATCAGGCCCAGGGCCAAAGCGCCTGTTGCAGAGAGGACCGTATCCTTGAGCCTGCCTGTCTTGTCTACAATCCTGCCCACAACAAGAGGCCCAACAATGCCGGCCACCTCAAAGATGCCCAACAATACGCCTACAGCCTCGTAGGAGTACCCGCTGTTTCTCAACAGGACCTGCAAAAAAGGTCCCATCACAGCTATGATGGAATAGACGAAAAAGAATGAAAGATAGAGCTGCACCATGGCAGTCATTGTATGCTTTTGCTCCCACTCACTCAAGCAGGATATCACATCGTAAGAAAGCTTTTGGCCTTTCTTACCGTAGAGGCTGGAAGACGAAGGTCCTCCAAGGAAGAAAAGACAGCACTTCCCCGTCCTTGCACGATTCTCTCTGCATAGGCCGGTCCTATGCCAGGGACCCGCAGCAGGTCCTCCTTCGATGCCCTCTTTATTGAGACAGGAAACATTTCCGGATGGCTTTCCGCCCAGACCAGCTTGGGATCCTTGTCCAGTGAGAGATCACCATCCTTGCCGAAGACCAGGTCCTCATAGCCAAACCCATACTTCCTCAAGAGCCAGTCAGCCTGATAGAGCCGATGTTCACGCAACAAGGAATCAGGGGAGGTCCCCCTTTGAGGGCCGAGGTCAAAGAGCGTGAGCTGTTCGCTCACGTACTCGCTCACCTGTTCTCCCGGTATGGAGGGATCTCCAAGGCCCCCTTGGTACGCACTGTAGTAGAGTCTTCCCATGTTGAGGCTGGAGTACATGCGGCTGCCATAGGCGAGAATCTCCCGATCCCTCTCATCGCTGGCGCCAACTATAAACTGGCTGGAGGTGGAGACGTGGCTGTAACGCCCTCCCCTTCCTGTCTGTTCGGCGATGAAAGTGAGCGGCTCAATGATGTCCTTCTGATAATTCTGCCTGTCTGTCAGCTTGGAGAAGTGTGCTGGGCCCGGGGTCTCAATATTCAGAGAAACTGCAGAAGCGTACGAAAGGGCACTTTCAATGCTTGCCCTGCTCGAACCTGGGATGATCTTCAAATGGATATAGCCACGGTAACCGAAGTGTTTTCGCAGTATTCCAGCGGTGGAGACCAGCAACTCCATGGTCTTTTCCCCATTCCCGAGCACTGCACTGGAGAGAAAGATACCTACCAGGGGGCGCTTCAGTTGGAATTCAAAGAAAAAGGAGGCCATCTCATAGGGGGAGAGAGCTACAGGACGGAAGTCCTTCCCCTCCCTGAGGGGACAGTATTTGCAGTCATTCGCACAGCGGTTTCCCATCAGGGTCTTGAGGATAATCCCCGGCCCTCCACTGGCTGTGGTTGTTGGATAGAGCCATCTGTTTCCAGCAGGGTTCTTCTTGCGATGTTCATCAGCTTTCTTCGTACCGCACGCACACGATAGGTCATACTGTGCATCACGGCTGAGTATATCCAGCTTTTCCTGTGTATCCATAGAAAGAAGGTAACATCAGTATAGTAGTCTGTGCAATACCTCGATCTCTTTCTTAGGATATTTTTATCCGGAACCTTCCTGTCCGTTTGTATTCTGAGACCAAAAGGCCCCAGCGTATGGGCGGTCCCTATGGCAGAAGTGAGTGTTATGACCTCATTAAGGACGATCAGAGAGAAGACGATGGCAATGACAGGACTGAGATAGAGATACAACGAGCTTTTTATCACCCTTATGCTTTTCAGCCCAAAATTCCAAAACAGAGAGCTGATGCTATGAGGCCTAGAAAGAGGAGATGAAAGATGTAGGGAGGTTGGGCCGCAACGGTGCTATCAGGGAGATCGCCCAAGAAGAGGTTGGCGACCACCATGCCTGGAAGGACATAGAAAAACATCACCCTGGTTGCCAAGAGTGTAGGATAGCCGCGACGTGAGCAAACGCGAGTCAGCGTGGTATAGAGGGCCCAGACGACAATACCCAACATTGAAAGGGCAAACACAACAAAATACTGAGCCTTGAGAAAGGGGCCGTTGCCACAATGACCAGCCCCTTAAGAGAACTGGGATTTTTCAGCCGGATGGTAAAATCCTACAAGTTGCAATTACTCTGTGGTATACTACAGATGCCAATGGAGGTGCTCATGATTACTTTCAGAAAGGAATTGTGGTTCAACATCAACAAACGGCGCGGTTTGGTAAACATCACCGAAGCCGTACAACAAGCCGTAAGGGAGAGTGGGGTCGCAGAGGGTCTTGTTCTGGTCAATGCCATGAACATCACATCCAGCGTCTTCATTAACGCCATCGAAAGCGGTTTACACCAGGACTTTGAGGTTTGGCTTGAGAAACTCGCTCCAGAACTCCCGTATGAGCAGTACAAGCACAACAAGGGGGATGAGATGAATGCCGACGGCCATCTCAAAAGGACCATCATGGGTAGGGAGGCCGTGGTTGCCATCACAAAAGGGAAACTCGATTTTGGATCGTGGGAACAGCTCTTCTTCTATGACTTTGACGGGATGCGCGACAAGCACTGCCTCATCAAAATCATAGGAGAATAAGAGCCTGTAGCCTTTCCTTACAAGGACTCATCGAGGACTTTCGCCTGATAGGCCTTCAAGCCCGCTTCAAAGCACTTGAGGGCCTCTGAAAGGTCTTCAGTATTGAGCACGTAGGCTATTCGTACCTGTTTGCGCCCCAGCCCCTCGGTCTCATAGAAATCTTCACAAGGCGCGACCATCACCGTCTTGCCATCCAAGGAGAAATCCTTGAGCATAAAGATGGCAAAATCTTCCGCATTGTCAACTGGAAGCTCGGCCACCAGGTAGAAGGCCCCCTTAGGGGCGTTACAGACAACCCCTTCTATCTTCTGCAACCCATCGACAATAAAGTCCCTACGCTTCTCATACTCAGCCTTTACCTCATGCAGATACGAGTCGTCAGTGCTCAAGGCGGCAAGTGCTGCCACCTGCTCTATCTCAGGGGGACAGAGCCTTGCCTGGGCAAGCTTGAGGGCGTTGGCCAGGACATCAGGGTTCTTGCTTACCAGGGCTCCGATGCGCGAGCCACACATGCTGTAGCGCTTGGAAAAGCTATCCACACAAATCACCCTATCGGCAAATTCAGGAAAGGCCAACACACTGGTGAACTCCTTGCCGTCATAACAGAACTCCCGGTAGACCTCATCAACGATCAGGAAGATGTCGTGCTTCTTGGCTAGGTTGAGCAGTTGCAGCAGTTCATCCCTTGTATAGACATGGCCAGTAGGGTTATTGGGACTGCATACGAGAATAGCCCCAGTCTTGCGGGTGATCTTCTTCTCAAACTCAGAGATATCAGGAAGAGAGAATGCATCCTCAATCTTACTGGTGACAGGCACAAGTGTGACCAGAGCCGAATGGGCGAACGAGGAGACGTTGGTATAGTAGGGTTCGGGTATGATGACCTCATCATACGGGTCACAGAGGGTCATGAAGGCGAATTGCAAAGCCTCACTACCTCCGGTGGTGATGAGTATATCATCACTGCTCACCTGGAGGCCATACTTTGCATAGTAGGCAGGTAGAGCTGCACGCAGGTCCTCACGGCCCTCACTGCTTCCATAGGCAATGATGCTCTGGTCATAATTGCGTACAGCCTCAATGACCTGAGGTGGCGTATGGATATCAGGCTGGCCAATATTTAGGTAGTAGACCTTGACCCCTCTCTCTTGGGCATCACGGGCATAGGGTGAGAGTCTTCTGATGGGTGAGCATTGAAAAGCTGAGATACGGTTTGACATCTTCATGATTTGTTCTCCAGTTGGATAGGGGTTTTATGAACAGTCATTGCCCACCCTGCCATACGGCTTGGGGATGGGCAACGTGGAATAACCCGGATACCGCCAGCCTCAGGCTACGTGCGGTCCGGGTTACTAGCGCTAGCAGATGCCTTTTTCGCTGCGTTTTCTGCTTGACTATTGTCAATCATGATCTGAATGAACTTTCTGTTGTCCAGCAATGGACTGATGGAGCGCCCATGGTGCAGGCGGCTGATAACCCGGGCAAACAACTCGGTGATGTCAGCTTGGACATACCACTCCTTATCAAGGAGGTCACGCCCATGGTAGACAGCATTGGTTCCGATGATCCTATAGAAAATACCTTCCTGATAGGCTTGCTCGAATGCCTCCACTGCATTGGAATTGAAAAAAGGGAGGCTTACCATGCAGATGACGCGTTTCGCCCCGAGGTTCATCAGTTCGCGCATAGCAACGATCAGGGTGCCACCGGTGGCAAGCATGTCGTCAGCCATGAGCACGGTCTTGCCTGAGACATCACCTAAGAGGTTGATGCTCTTGATGTTGGAGTGCTTGGCATCCTTGCTGACAATGGAGTAGTCACGCTCCTTATACAGCATGGCCAGGGGACGGTGCAGCGCCTGTGCATAGAACTTGTTGCGGCTGACAGCCCCTGTATCGGGAGAGACAACCACCAAGTCCGGGTCGCTGAAGTCGATGATCTTATGCAGGGCAATGAGCGTCTGGTAGGAACCGTGGAGGTTCTCCAGATGCAAGTGGGTAAAGCAGTTCTCTATCTCCCTGCTGTGAATATCCAGTGTGATGATCCTATCCACACGCAACATCTCACAAATGCGGCCGAACATGGCTGCAGTGAGGGCCTCACGCCCCCCCTTTTTGTGCTGTCTTGAATAGGGATAGGTGGGTAGCACCAACGTCACGCTCTCTCCGCCGGCAAGCGTTATCGCATTGATGGTGGTGAACAGGA
>CAYMRN010000067.1:0-7806 GCA_964392855.1 uncultured Sphaerochaeta sp. | reverse complement strand
CGCTGCATTATCGGCAAGTTCAGAGTAGGTGGTTTTACGAAGGGTGGAAGAAAATGCTGCATTTGCTATCACAGTACTTCCGGCTAAGGAGAGGGTAAGGATGAGAGCTGTAAGCAGAACAAGTCGGCTTCGAATGCTTTGGAACTTCATAGTTTGTCCTGGTAGGAGTATCCGATCCCCCAGACGGTTTTCACCAAGGAGCCTCCTTCTCCCAATTTCTTGCGTAAGCTTGCGATCTGGACATCAATGGAACGTTCTGTAACCGGGTAATCATCTCCCCGCATCCCGCTGATAAGCTGGTTGCGGGTGTATACCCTCCCTGGATTTGATGCCAGCAGGACCAGAAGATCGAACTCAGTGGCAGTAAGGGGGATCACAACCTGTTTGTACTTCGCTTCGTGTCGGTCCAAATCGAGGGAGAGCTCACCCAAGATTATGACAGTTTCGTTATGGTGGACTTCAAGCGAAGATCTTCTGAGCAATGCCTTCACATTGGCTACCAATACCTTAGGGCTGAAGGGCTTGGAAAGATAGTTGTCAGCGCCCAATTCCAAAGCAGTGATGATGTCTGTCTCATCAGTACGGGCAGAGACGATGATGATCGGAAGCTCCTTGAGGCCCCAGACAAAGCGTATGGTTTTTAGAACTTCTATCCCATTGACTTCAGGAAGCATCAGATCAAGCAGGACCAGATCGGACTCCTTGGTCTGTACAGCTTCAAGAGCCTCTTTCCCGTTGCTTGCAAGCAGGGTTTCATACCCTTCCTTGACCAGATGATATTGGATGAGTTCCTGGATGTCAGGCTCATCCTCAACAATCAGTATGACAGGCTTTTCTTTCATGCCAGTATTCTACAAAGTTAGGAGCCCGATAACAAGGAAGCCTCTCCGAATTCACAGTTTTCTCACACTTTATTCAGCCAAGGCCTGCAAAGGCAGACAAGAAGACACACTACCCTACTATAAGGAATTGGTTCCTTCTTTGTAGTCAACACACCACTACCAAGATAAGAACTGAATCAAAGTAGAATCATATGTATGGTGAGGTAAAGGTATTTCTAATGCAGTCAAAATGAGAAGAAAGTGCTCAGGAATACATGCATTCAAGTTTTAGCGGTGACTGGTTAGGATATTGTTCTACGTTTGTGTTTATCGTAGGTTAAGGCTACAAGGGTTTGATGATGAGAAATTCATTTTCCCAGTGGGTATCACATTTGCATACAAACAACTTGGTAATAGTGTAGTTATACCAGCAATCGAGGAATCCGCAAAAGTACTTGCGCGCTTCCTGAAACAAAGGGACATGGAAGAACCCAATGGATACTAACAATCCCTTCGCCTGGGGTCAGCCTTACAGCCACCCTCCCTTCCTCATTATTCCATCAAGCCCATCAAGCAGGCTATCGATATGCTGTAGCAGATCTTTCTGCCCAATATGCTCTACCACTTGATCAACCATGCTTTCAAAGCCTTCAGGCAGTAGTTTGCATGTTTTCTTTGCCCATGTTACTAGCTGCTTCTCCCCAGGGTGTGTCTGGCTGTTGATGGCAAACAAAATGTCAAAGTAGCTAGCCAGCAGGGCTGATGTCCTATGTGCCTGGCTTACCAGATCATCGCGAAGCATGGCGTGTGCAATTTGCTCGTAGTAGGATGCCATCAGCTTGCTGCGAAGCAAAGGATAGTTCTTAGCGATGATGGCTTTGGCTAGCTCCTTGGGATAAGGGGTATCCAATAGCTTTTGAATCTGGGCAAACCTACCGTCACTGTCATAGAGGATGGTTGCTGTCTTCAGGTTGTGTATGAAAGCTGTTGAGTAGCCAACTGACGCCTGGTGGGAGAGCCAAACCCTTTGGACCTGTTGTTCAGCCCATTCCAAGCTACGATACATACAATCGACAGCTGTCCCATCTTTGAGGAAGAACTCATCCCCTTCATCAAAGAAGCTATTCCCGATTTCAGCCTCTGAGGCAAAGAGAGAGGCCATCTCATGCCGTATTGCTAGGCTAAGGGGTTTCTCGCTGTAGAAATAGAGATCATAGTCAGAGAGATCATCAACAACCAGGCCTGTGCGGGAACCGGACAGGACAAGGGCTTGGAGGCCTTCGGCTTGGGTCAACCAGGAAATGAGTTCTTCTATCATGGCTCTGATACTGCCATAGAACCGAGGAATAAAAAAGTATAGTGCTAAGCTGGTTTGATCATTCCGCCTACCAGGATGAACAGCTAAAAGGAACATTTTAAGATCATTATTGAATTGAGAGGATAGCTGGTTATCAGCTATCCTCTCAACCTTTTTCCTTTTCTTTGCGTATTAGCCCGCTATTTGTTTGTGAAATGCCCTTCACTTGATCCTCACACCAGAATCACCGCCTCATTGATGAACATATCCTCTAAACTTTTGAGGCATCTCTTGTTTCTGCTAAAAATAAAGTTAAGGTTTGGATACTTCTGAAGCATCTTAAGCTGCAGGAACACTCCAAGTTCATCCTCTTCAGTCTTTGTGCTATCGATGAAAGCCAGGGGGTTATGCTCCCACTCAAGCTGGTAGAGCAAGTTCATATCTTCAAGATTTGACACCTCATCCAAAGAACACCGTACCAAGGGCTGATCAGGGTGATTCATGGAGAAGATGCCAAGCGATGAGTTCTGCTTGAATGGTATCTGGTGGCGATGCAGAAAGGCGATCACAAATTCACTGACGCTGTCCTGAGAAAGAGAGGTAAGCATCTCCTGCATCTGAAAGCTATAACTTCCTCTATATTGTATGACCATGGAAACCTCCTATTCTTCTGCTGTCTCGCAACCATGCGACACATTCCTTTTCTCTGTGCCCCTTGTAACAAAAGGGTACACACAATCCTCTGTATGTATAGCGCTCCTTCCCATATCCAACAGAAAAGCATCCCTATAATAAGAGTACAACCAATAAGAGTTACAACAAAAAAATACGTTCTACAAACATGCTGTCCGTGATCTCGAAAGAGGGACACTACAATGAAAACGATGACCTAGAAGTACCATCAGCCCTTAGGTACTGCCAATACCTAAATATTGCCCTTGTTCCAAGCTGAAGTCAAGCTTATTTTGGCGTCTATCTGACACTGCATTAGGTAGCGACCATCTGACGCTTCAACCTTCCGACCCTACGCTACCACCCAAGCCCTAGCCCTTTTCAGGCTTTTGGTGATCGCCTTCCAGTTGTTGGCAGCTATGGCCCCTTCCTCGAACATCCAACTGCCTGTCATAGCCAGGATATTGGGATGATTGAGGAAGGTATCCATCTCCTCTTCCTGTATATGGCCTGCTACGATGAACTTGAGCCTGAACTCCTCAGCCAGCTTGTCGATGACCGGAAACCCTCCCAACTTGTCCACTGGGTAGAAGCCAACGACATCAAGGCCCATCCTCCTGCACTTCCTCCCATCAGGTGTAACGGGGTAGATGACAACTTTTCGACTTATGCAGAGCTTGATCATCTCCTCATTGAAAACAGGGGAAAAGATGAAGCGTGCCCCCTCGACTATTGCTTTTTGTGCTTCCTCAAGGGTCTGCACATTACCAGCCCCGATCAATATGTCAGGGTAGTCTTTGGCAAAGGCGCGCAGCATGAGGCTCCCATCCTGTATCTGCTGGGATATATTGAGCACCTTCAACCCACTCTCCCTAAGAGCAGCAGCTAAAAAAGGGGCTTGCTCCAGAGTAAAGGCTTTGGCCATCGGTATGCAGCGAAGGCGAGAGAGAATTGTAGTTGTATAATCCAATTCGTATTACCTCCAGTAGTTGATCCCCTTAGTGTACCCCCTCCTCAGAGCCAGGTAAAGAAGACAACCCTCCTACAATTTTCTTCTCCTGAAAACACTATACAGGGGGTACGGGTGCTATGGCATTCGGACCAAGACGATAGGGAAGGTCGTCACTTCCTCTGCTTCAAGAAGATATTTCCTGGCAGAAAGAAACTTTCCTTGTGAACCATTTGACAGAACACGATGGGGCATCATATTATATAGCTGATATATAATAGAAGTATTTCTATTGTTCAATGGAGGAAATGCATCATGAATGAAGCTATATCAAAATATATGAAGGTCGGACTTATCCAGTTTATGGCCTACCCAGTGAGTAATGGAGAGGGTCCAATCGAAGAGACCTTCAGGAAAATTGCCATGGATCCTTTCTTTGACGCGGTGGAAGTGACCTGGATGAAAGATCCCAAGGTCCGCCAGAACGTCCGTAAGATGATGGAGACATCCAAGCTGACTCTGACCTATGGGGCACAGCCAAGACTGCTTTCCACCAAGATGAACATCAATGACCTTGATGAGAAGAAACGTCTTGCTGCAGTGCAGAATCTCAAGGAAGGGGTAGACGAAGCCTATGAGCTCGGGGCAACAGGGTTTGCCTTTTTGAGCGGTCACTATGCAGAAGAGACCAAAGAAGCATCCTTTGAAGCCTTGGTGAAATCGACAAAAGAGGTCTGTGCCTACGCCAAGGCGAAAGGTTCGATGACCGTAGCGCTGGAAGTCTTCGATTATGACATCGACAAGAAATCCCTTATCGGGCCTGCTGCATTGGCGGCGCGTTACGCCAAGGAGGTCCGCAAGGAGTACCCGGAGTTCGGACTCATGGTCGATTTGAGCCACATCCCACTCCTGCATGAGAGTGTTGAAGAGTCGCTCTTTCCCATCAAGGAGTATATTGTCCATGCTCACATGGGTAACTGTGTGCTGAAGGACCCCTCCCTACCCGGCTATGGCGATGTCCACCCCAGGTTCGGATTCCCAGGAAGTGAAAACGATGTCGACGAACTTGCCCACTACCTGGAGGTGCTATTCGCCATCGGATTCCTTTCCAGTGAAACCCGGCCCATCGTCAGCTTTGAAGTGAAGCCTTTCGGTGACGAGGACCCCGATCTGGTCGTAGCCAATGCAAAACGGACCCTATTGCAGGCTTGGAACAAAGTAACTAAAAAATAGGTAGTACTACCGGTCAGGGAGCATATAGAATGGCTACTTGACCGGATAGTAACATACCTGGCACAAACATCTCAAAACAAGCAAGGAAGCGCTAACATGCAATACGATCTAGAGACCAACGGCATTTTCCAGACAGCAGCAGAAAAAGCCTATGACAGCATCAGCAAGAAAATCATCCAAGGCGAATACGAACCTGGAATGCGGTTGGTCAGAAGAAAACTTGCAGAAGAACTGGGCATGAGCCCTATCCCTATCCTGGAAGCGATGAAACGCCTGGAACAGGATGGACTGATAGAGTATCGGGCCCACTGGGGTTCGATCGTCACCATACCCACCGTTGAGCGGGTAATGGACATGTTTGCCTTCCGGGAGGCTCTGGAATGCCAAGTGGCACGAATCATTGCCACAAAGGCAACAAAGGAACAGGGCGAGCACCTGCGCGACATCGCTGAAGAGCTGGACAAATTGCGCTTTGAGCAGGCTGACGCTACCAAGATCACCGAACTGCATATCGCTTTCCACATGACTTTGGCCAAGTATACCGGCTTCAACTCCCTAATCTCCGGCCTCCATAAGATCAACTTCAACTGGCTCCTGTTCAAGGCTGTGCTCTCAAGACGGACACAACCTGCCCTGCAAAGGTACTGGCATGTAAAGCTGCTGGACAACATCCTGGGACAGGATCCCGATGATGCCGAACGTGCAATGAGGGAGCATGTATATGACTCGTACAAACCCTTCATAGAGACCCTGGAAGGCAAACAGTCCCTCTAGAACACGTACCCGCTCTGTTGGTGAAGATTCTCCTTACAAAAAGGGGAATCTCTCTTTTTCCATCCGAATCATTGGCTTTATTCTTCCTCAAAACACATGTTTCTTGCTATGCCCAGCCATTTCTCTGCACATTAAAATTGACAGTCTTATATATATGATATATCATCTATAGTATAAATTGAAATCAGGTCACTGATTCACGTAAACAAAAAGCCATTGGCTTGAAAAATGAAGGAGAGAGACAATGAGAAGTTTCTTGAAAAATGTTCTGGTAATCACGTTACTCTTAACAAGCATGACTCTTTTTGCTGCAGGCGCACCTGAAAAAGCCCCTGATGCAGACATGAGCGAAGCCTATCCAACTAAGCCCATCCAGGTGATCGTTCCAGTTGGTGCCGGTGGAGACACAGACCTCAACGCAAGGCTATTTTCCAAGTATATGGAAAAGGAACTTGGCAAATCCATGGCCATCGTAAACGTTTCCGGTGGTGGTGGAACCATAGGGATGCAAAGGGTCCTCGATTCCAACCCCGACGGGTACACTGTCCTATTCTTCCATGGAGAGGCAATGATTCCCAAGATTGCAGGCTTGGTCGACTATGGCTTGGAAGCCTTTGACATGGCCGGTATCGGTATCCTTGACAACACCACCGTCCTGGCAACCCACCCCGGAATGCCCTTTAAGACAATCCCTGAATTTGTGGCCTATGCAAAAGCAAACCCCAACACTGTTGAGTTTGGCATGATGACCGGTGGCTACCCTCACCTCGTAGGCATTGTCTTGCAAGAAGTTGCAGGCATCAAGCTCAATCTTGTAGACGTTGGTGGTAACGCAGCGAAGACAGTCGCCCTAAAAGGTCGGAAGACCCAGGTCATCAACACCCAGTATGGTCTTACCATGGACTATTTCAAATCCGGTGACTTTGTAGTCCTCGGCCTGACCTCTGAGGAGCGCAACCCCCTCTTCCCCGATGTCCCTACCACAACTGAACAGGGTCTTCCCCTTGAATTCAACAAGTTCTTCTTCTATGCCATGCCCAAGGGAACTCCCAAAGCAATCGTAGACAAGTTCTCAGCCGCCATGAAGCGTGTTGTTGAAAATCCTGAGTATCAGGCAGACGCAGCCAAGTACTTTGTCACACCAACCTATATGGATCCTGCAACCGCTACCAAGCATGCTGAAAAAACCTATGCATATTTTGCACAGTACAAGGATCTGTTCACTGGAAGTTCGAAGTAAGTTCTGAGCGAATCCAAAAGGTTGCAAGGTGTGTCTTCATACCTTGCAACCTTTTGCTATTGAGGAAGACAGTATGAACAAAAAAAACTTTGGAATGGGCATCTTTACTATCGCGTTGGGTGTAGCAATCTATGCAGCCAGTTTCGGCATTAGAGATTTCGCAGCAGTAGGGGTCGGTGCAACCTTCTTTCCCCGTCTTGCCAGCATAGGATTTGTCATCTTAGGGGCAATACTCACCGTCCAGGCGATCAAGGAACCAAAAGCAGTCGCTGCCACCTCTGTATCATCTGAGAGCACAAACAGCAGTAAAAAGAACTTTTCGGTCCTATATTCTATGGGTCTCTTTATCGTCTATCTGGCATTGATGCAGACATTGGGCTATATTGTTTGCTCAGCACTATACATTTTTATCCAAACTCTCATTTTGAAACCAAGGTCACAAAAAAAATATATCCTCTATGGAATCATCGCTGTAATCAGTTCACTGACAACATACCTTCTGTTTGTCCGTGTCTTCGGTATCATGATTCCTACCGGAATATTTTCTTAACTTACCAGGAGTAACCTAGCTATGATACTTGAAGGAATTGTGTCCGTATTTACGGTCAAGACAATATCATTGATTTTTGGAGGGACGGTACTGGGAATCCTTTTTGGATCCATACCGGGAATTACTGTCACCATGGGAGTCGCCCTGTTCCTCCCCATAACATTCAGCATGGAGCCGGTACAAGGCCTCTCGCTACTTATGGGCCTGTATATTGGAGGAACCTCAGGAGGCCTCATCTCAGCAGTTCTGCTGAACATACCAGGAACCCCT
>CAYMRN010000066.1:0-7809 GCA_964392855.1 uncultured Sphaerochaeta sp. | reverse complement strand
CTGGAAATCAATGAACTGGTCAACTTTTGCAACCTTTGCATTCTCCTTGGCGATTGCAATGGCCCTTGGGTCATTGTCCCAAGCATAGATCTTTATATCACGCTTGCACCCGACTTCAGCCAAGGCCAGAGCTTCATCCACCACATCATCCCAAAGGTCAGGGTCGTGGATAGGCAGGTTGAGAAAGCCAAACTTGCGCGCGACGACAAGGCCGGGGGCCTGGTCGCTTGCCCAGAGGGCTGCCTCGATGGCCAAGGTACCTGACCCGCAAAAGGGGTCGAGCAGTACAGGAACGGTCTCACTGTTTTCCAGTGTCCTTCTCCACTCTGAACGATAGAGTACAGAGGAAGCAAGGAATTCACTGAGGATCACATCGGTCTGGTCGGTGCGATAACCGCGCTTATGCAGGCCCCTGCCGGAGAAGTCCACATACCAACTGACCTCATCGCCTTCAACATGGAGGTGGAAGACAACATCACTGTCCTCCTTGTCTACCATCGGCCTCTGGTCATCAAACTTCTCTCTGATGCGGTCTACGATCGCATCCTTGAGCCTGATGGCCCCAAAGTGGGAGTTTTTCAGATAGGGACAGTTTTTTACTGACTCGGTGACAGAGAAGGTGAGGTCGGGGGTGACCCACTCTTCCCAGGGAATCATCACAGAGGCTTCATACAACTCATCAGCGGTGCGGATGTCATCATCTTGGAACAAGCCAAGCATGAGGCGTGTGGAGGTCCTGGACCATAGGCAGAAGCGATAAGCTGAAGCAAGGTCAGCCTGAAATTCGACCCCGCCACTTACAGTATGTACATCAGTACCTCCGGCCTTGATGGCCTCGGCCTCGATAATGTCATTAAGATACAAGGCAGATGTTGCAAAAAAAATCATTGATTCTCCTGGCCTGTCATGAAAACAGGCTTTCTAGTTCTTCTTTTTCGAATTCGTACATGGTATTGCAGTTGAGGCAGTTGATTTCCAGGGGGAAGGGCCCCTCTCTGAGGATTTCACTCTTGTCCTGTTCCTCGAGCTGCCTCAGATACCGGGCGTACTGCCTCCTGTCACACGGACAGGAGAAGCCCAGACCCTGACGGGCAAGGTGCTTCACATCAAACGATGCAAACTCTGTCTCCACATACTCCTTGATGCTGCGTCCCTCGGCCAGGAAGGTTCCGATGGATCCCAGGGTTTCACTCTTCTTTTCCAACTGCTCCAAGATGCCCACATTGCAATCGGGCAGGGATTGCAAAAAGAGGGCTCCGCTTCCTATGACCTCTCCCTGTTTGTCAAATTGGATTGACAGGGAGAAGAGCGAAGGGGTCTGTTCGGACTGCTGGTAGTAGAAGGCAAGGTCCTTTGCCAGTGATCCGTACTGCATCATGACCTGGCCGGTAAAGGGTGTCTTGTTCTTTTCCAACACCTTGGTGATGGATAAGAACCCAGGGCCATAGAGTTCGTCCAGGTCCAGGCTTTCCAAAGGTTTGGTCAGGGGGATGGGATTGTGCTTCAGGTAGCCTCGCACAGCCCCACATGCCCATGCCTCGATGGAGATCCCGCCTATGGGTCCTCCACACTCAATGTTCAGCTGGATGCGGTCATTTCCCTTTACCGTGGCACTGAGCAGGCCCCCGGCAAGATATGCCTGACCCAACACATAGGTTTCCAGAAGGCCAAGCTCAAAGTTGGCGCGCATCTGGTTGATGAGGGTCGTCGCGCTGATGGCAGTCAGGCGAACCTGGCCATTTTGCAAAATAAACACCTCCCGTGCATCTTCAGGCAGGGAGGCGAGATGTTCTTGTAAAAATTTATTTTCAATCTTCTTTTTGATCATACAAAGGCAGATTAGACAATGACCTCACTTTTTGCAAGAGCTTCGAACTCCGTTCCGCCAATTACTTCGTTTTCCAGCAACCGTTTTGTAATGGCTTCAAGGGCTTTTTTGTTCTTCTTGAGATTGTTGAGGACTATGGCATACCGCTCATTGACCATCCTTGCGGTTTCGGTATCGATATACTCCTGGGCCTTCTCTGAAAATGCCCTTGAACCACCTACCCCTGCAATACCGCTTTGGGTAGTAGGCAAGGTGATGTTCCGATACTTCTCACTCATACCGAACTCCTGGATCATCCTCCGTACCAAGTCACTGGCACGGCTGATGTCATTGCCGGCCCCTGTGGAGATCTCATTGAAGATTACCTCCTCAGCAGCACGGCCGCCCAACAGGGTGTCTATGGTGCCCAGCAGCTCGGTCTCAGAGAGCAGGAACCTATCCTCTGTAGGATACTGCAGGGTGTACCCAAGTGCACTCATGCCCCTGGGGATGATGGATATCTTGTTGATCGGCTCGGAGCCTTCGGTCAGGTAGGCGGTCAGGGCATGCCCTGACTCATGGTAGGCAACCCTTTCACGCTCCTTCTCATTGAGGACACGGCTCTTGCGTTCAAGGCCTGCAACCGACTTCTCTATCGCTTCATCAAAGTCAGCCTGGCTCACCGTCTTACGCTCCTGCCTGACTGCAAGGAGGGCCGCCTCGTTGGCGATGTTTGCCAAGTCAGCACCGGCGAGACCTGCTGATGCCTGGGCTATCTTCCTCAGGTCGATATCGTCTCCCAGCTTGATGTTCTTTGTGTGGATCTTGAGAATTTCCAATCTGCCCTCAAGGTCAGGTTTGTCGATGAGCACCTGACGGTCAAACCGACCCGGTCGTAGTAGGGCAGGGTCGAGGATCTCAGGGCGGTTGGTCGCAGCCAGGATGATGACACCGGTTCTGGAGTCAAATCCATCCATCTCGACCAACAGCTGGTTGAGGGTCTGCTCACGTTCGTCGTTGCCGCCGATCCCGGCAGCAGTGCGCTGGCGCCCTATGGCGTCGATCTCATCGATGAAGATGATGCAAGGCGAGTTCTCTCTTGCCTGCTTGAAGAGGTCACGTACCCGAGCAGCCCCTACACCGACAAACATCTCTACAAAGTCAGCACCACTCATCCTGTAGAAAGGGGTATGGGCTTCACCGGCAACAGCCCTGGCAAGCAGGGTCTTACCGGTTCCGGGAGGACCGACAAGCAGGACGCCCTTGGGTATCTTGCCCCCGATCTCAGTATACTTTTCAGGGTTCTTGAGGAAGTCGACGACCTCCTCAAGCTCGTATTTGCTTTCGTCAGCTCCGGCAACATCGGCAAAACGGACTCCCGTATCGCCCTCCGCCACTACTTTGGATTTGTTCTGGGTAAAGGAGAGGACCCCCTGGCCTCCTTTGCCGCCCCCCATCCTGGAGAAGAGGAAGCGCCAGAAGACCAACACAAGGGCCAAAGGCAGGAGGTAGCTCAGCAACATGGAGAAGATTCCCGGTTTGACCGGAGCCAAGGCGTAATACTCAACGCCGTATTTGTCCAACAGGGGGATGAAGGTGGGGTCTTCAACCTTATATGTGCTGAAGGATTGCATGACGTCTGGAGAGCCGGATCAGTCTGTAAGGGCCTGTTCTTTAGTATAGTTGTAGCCTATATACTTATCTTCCTCGATGGCAACACGCCTAATCGAGCCTCTTTCAACAAGGGCTTTGAACTGGTTGTAGTCGATGGCCTGCACATTGGTCTGTCTGCTCACCATAAAGGTGTTCACCATGATAAATGCCAAGAGGATGATAAAGAAGTACCAAAAGGAGAAAGTAAATTTTTTCGGGTCCTTTGGCCCTTTGCTTCCGAGGTGGACCCCAGGTTCCTGCTCAGGCTTCTTCTTGAAAGTCTCTTTCCAGTCTTTCGCTTGTTTGGCATACTCTTGTTCTTGGTTCTTGGTATCGTGTTCCATTGCTATATGTTTCCTTCGAGGTGAATATGTTCCCCCACACCTTGAATATACCTCTGTAATTGTCAATCGGCAACAAGAGCTGTATAGTTTGGCCATGATGCATACTAAAGTTGTTGTAATAACAGGTAGTGCCAGAAGGGTTGGAAGGGCACTTGCCCTCCATCTGGCAAAAGAAGGATATAGGGTGGTATTGCACTGCAACACCTCCCTTGATGAAGCCCACAGCCTACAGCAGGAGCTGCTCCAGATGGGTTATGAAAGCCAGGTGGTGCAGGGGGACCTGACAGATCTTACTGCCTTACAGGCACTGTTTGAGCGCTTTGTCGGAGCTTTTGGCCAGGTGGATGCCCTTATCAACAGTGCGTCGGTATTCGCCGACATATCCTTGGAGGATACGACTGTAAAGCAGTGGCAAGCTGATATGGCCCTGCATGCTGGAGCCCCTTTCTTCCTCTCCAAAATGCTGTACAAGCATATGAGGAAAAGGGAGGCAACAGGTGCCGTAGTAAATATAACGGATAGCCAACTCTCCTCGCCTCCGGCAAACAGACCCTCCTACTACCTATCGAAAGCAGCCCTCGGCCAAGAGACACGCATCCTTGCAAAAACCCTGGCTCCCTATGTGCGCATCAATGCGGTAGAGCCCGGCCTGGTACTCTCCAATGGGGAGGACGAGTATTTTTCCAAGATGGAAAAAATCCTGCCCCTGCAAAGATCTGGTACCCCCTCTGATATCTGTCAGGCGGTCTCCTATCTCCTCTCAGCGTCCTTTGTGACAGGGGTGAGCATTGCTGTTGATGGGGGACATCATCTCCTATAGGGTGAATGTAAGGTTTTATGGGTAAATGGAGTATTTCTCATTACCTATAGCCGATTGGTCTGAATATTGCGATAGTATATGCTAAGCATGGAGGAATCATACGTAATGCGAACTAAACATATATCACTTGTCGTCACCCTGGTCCTGCTCGTCCTCACTCCCTCTTCCCTATTTTCAGCCTCCTTGGATGAGATCATCAAGACTTCCTATGGCTCAAGTGAAGAGATCAAGCGGTATGAACTGGACAGGAGGAATACCGCACTCACTGTATCCATCGGAGAAGCGAAAGAGGAACTGGGCATTAGTGTCACAAGTGGTAACGTAAGTGCAGAATATAACCCGAGTACAGGCAATTATGAGTTTGCAACTACCGGCACCAAAGCAACCATAACGCTTCCCAACGATGGAAAGACAGCCATTACTGTAGGTACCGGCCCTGTTTCCTACACCACTAACAGTAACAGGTATGCACTCAACCCTGAGGTAAGCGCCTCACATACCATCCTGTATGGGGATAGTGGAGACAACCGGTCGACCCTGCTGAACAAGCAGAGTGCGCTTTTGGGAACCCACAAATATGAAAGCAACCTTGTTCAGTTTGAAAACTCCATCATCAACCAGATCAAGGCCCTGCTTACCAATGAAAAAAGTATCAGCGAGACCCTCAAGAACATTGTCGTGCAGCAAAAGGTGTTGAGTGATGCCCTCACATTGAGGACTTTCAGCCGCGACAGTGTTGCCTACAAGGAGCTTGAAAACAGCATGACGCGCTTGCAGGGGACCTTGGCAAGCCTGGTACATAACCAAGAGCTGCTGGAAAGCCAGTATACAGACTTGACCTCACAATCCTGGAACAGCAACGTCCGCCTTGGTCCTGCCTTAGCAAAACTGGAAACCACCAACCTATCGGAGTTCAAAGCCGAAACGCTGCTGGATGCCCTCACCTGGGATGGCCTTCCTTCCATCCGGGAGCCAAACCTCACCTTTGAGAAGAATCCCAACGGAAACACAGCAGTAGCCCTGAAGGGCCTTGAACTCGATCTTGCCCAGGAAGACCTGAAGCTGGCAAAGGCAGATCTGACCAACAAGAATCTTAAGATTGAAGGTGGAACAAGTTTCTACTCCTCTAAGTACCAGAAGACTACGATAATTCCTCCCTCCATCAAAGATGTTACTGTAAAAAACATTGACGCCCATGTTGGAGCATCTTTTTCTGCCAATACCTACTCTTTTGGTGCTGGCTTCGGGGGCTCCTACGATCTTGATGCTAATCAGTTCACCCCGACCCTCACCGTAAGCGGCTCATGGAACAACAATCCTACCCAGCTTACCGAGCAGCTGAACATCCAGAAACTGGAGAACAGTGCAATGCTTGCCTCCATTACCTATAACGATGCCTTGCAGGAGTATCTGTATACAGCATCCTCCATTCAGAGCCAGGTGGCAGCATGGCTCCTGGAGTATGGGTTGTTGAAGAGTACCATCGCGTATAATGTGAAGGCATTGGAACAACAAGAGGCCCTTTTTGCAAAGGGTCTGACTACAAGAAGCAGTGTGGACAACGCAAGGTTTGCAGTTGGCCAGGATGAGTATGAGAAAGCCCTCACCCTGCTACAGGGCCGGCTTCTGGAAAACTCCATCCGCAGCCTGCAGATCCAAGGGAGATAGCAACAATGAACGAACATGATCGTGAAATGAGTACAGAGAGCCAGGTGCGCAGCCAACTTAAGAAAAAATTGCGTAACCAGAGAATAAAGAAAGTAGTGACCTGGACTTTGATCATCGCAGTGGTGGTGGCAGGATTTCAGATCTACTCCTTCTATAAGAGCAATGGGTATTTCCCCTGGGCAGAGGCCAAGGCCCCTGTTTCTGCAGTCAAGGAGATTGAGGTTAAGGTATACGAAAGTTCCTTTACCACGACCATCGACCTCTCTGGATATGTGGAGCCTTATGACATTCAGAATGTCATCCTCCGATCGACAGGGACTGTCACCGATGTGTTTGTCTCCGAAGGTGATGCAGTGAAGAAAGGTGATGCCCTCATCGCCATCGACAACACCAACCAGCTCTACGAGGTTGCAAGCCTAGAGGCCGAGATCGATAAGGCGAAGCTCAGTGGGAGCATTCGTGACCTTCAGCTTTTGGAGCTCAGGCTCAAAAGTGCCACCAACAAGCTCGACTACACCCAAGCCTATGCAAACTTCGATGGGGTGATAGCCTCTGTGAAGGTCAGTGAAGGGGACTACTTCGATGCGGGCTCCTCGGCCATGACACTTATCGACCGCTCCAAGCTCAAGGCTACCGTGGAAATCGATGAGATCGACATGCAGCACATCAAGATTGGACAGAAGGCCGACCTTTTCTTTGATTCCTATACTGCGGGAACCCTTGTAGGGGAGGTCACCTACATCCCCATGATCGGCAAGTATACCAACCAGGGTATCGCTGTCATGGAGGTGGAGATAACCATAGACGATCCTCCCCCCTCGATTGCTCCTGGCTATACCTTTGAAGGGACCATAACAAGTGAAGGGGAGACGGTCCTTACCCTCCTGCCGCAAAACGCCCTTACTGTCAGCCGGGGCGGGGTGACCACCGTCACCAAGAAACTTGCTGATGGCACAAGAAAAAGTGTCCCAGTCACGGTCAAATATCTAGGGGAAGGCATCAGCCAACTGCTTACAGGAGATCTGAAGGTCGGCGATACCCTCATAGTCCGTCGCACCGATACCACTGCCTCTGCCTTTGCAGCGATGTCCGGTGGACCTCCTGCCGGCATGAGGAGGTTGTAATTACGATGGGAAAAAGTGTAATCAGACTACAGAATGTGAAGCGCTACTACCTGGTGGGCGAGTTTGTCGTAAAGGCCCTCGATGGAGTGAGCGTGGACATACAAAGAGGTGAGTTCACCTCCATCATGGGACCTTCGGGAAGCGGGAAGTCCACCATGATGAACCTGATAGGGTGCCTGGACACCCCAACCAGCGGCCTCATCGATATCGATGGGGAGAATACCGCCGGCATGAATGAGACTGAGCTGGCATATATCCGCAACCGCAAGGTTGGCTTTGTCTTCCAGCAGTTCAACCTGCTTGGAAAGATGACAGCCCTGGACAATGTCATCACACCCCTTTTGTATGCCGGAGTATCGGTGCGAGAGCGAAAGAGCCGCGCCATGGAAGCCT
>CAYMRN010000065.1:0-7851 GCA_964392855.1 uncultured Sphaerochaeta sp. | reverse complement strand
CTACGCCTAAACCAACAACAGAACAAGATCCCCCTATACCGGAAGAACCTGTTCTAGACTCAGAAGCTGAACCCTTACCTTCTTCTCTCGATGAATCTGCCTCAACAGACTCATCTGTAGCCTCTATCGCAGCCTCTGCTGTGTCTTTTGATCCCCTTCCCTCCCTTGTCGATGGCTACTACGAAGCAACCAGTACAGACCGGGGCCCCATATTCGATAGGGCAGACCTAGCTTCCAGGATTAGATACCCATCCCTTGCCAAACGGCAAGGGATAGAGGGATTAGTTATGTTGCGCTTATGTATCTCTGTTTCAGGAAAGGTGGAGCGCATTGAAGTGGAAGAGGATCCTGGCTATGGATTGGCCCAAGCTGCCGTTAAGGCTTTCACAGGGTTCCAAGGTGAGCCTGCCCTCCTTGGAGGGGAGGCTGTACCAGTAACCTTGCGGTACCCGGTACGATTTACCTTGAAATAGCTCATATATTCGATCGTGAAAGGGAACGCCTCTACCATAGTCTTTGAGTTTCTCATTTGATACATGTATGTACAAAAGGTGAAAATATATTTTTTAGAGGGACAGCAAAAAAGTTAGGTTGAAACCCCTTGAATGGGGGGGGAACTGTTTGGGTTTAAGCTAAAAGGATGTCCTCCCATCTGATTTGAAGGAAGGACATGACTATGTAAAGATACGAAAGCGCTTGGGAACTCATGCCTTAGCTGAGTGGTTTGTACGAAGATCAGGACCATCTAGAAAAAGCGGCTTCCCAAAAAGTGCCATTCTAGACCATTCTTGAAGGATTTTATGGAAAACGGTTACTAGACAAGATTTTCAACCAGGAAAGTATACAATAGGTAATACTAAAATATTTGATCTCGATGCATACTACATCAGGAACAATGAACTCCTCTTGTTCTTGCTCTACTCCGAAGCCAACAGCCTCTTGGTCAGCCTCTTCAGGCAGTGGAAGGTTGAATCAGATGGGATGAATGCCCATGACTTGGTCCTCTTGAGGACAATGCCCTCCACAACCTGCTCAACGGTGCTGAAGTTTCCACCGATACGGTTGTTATCATACGGGCAGAAAGCAGAAGCATAGTAAAGCGTCTTAGTCTCTCCGGCCTTGATGGTAACGGTTGGCTCAACACCCATTACAGTGTCGCCTGGCTTTGCGTGCTCAAGGCCTGAGTAGAGGTTGTTTGTCCCTGAACCACAGTTAAGGGAGTACTGCTGGCTCATCCCTCCAGGATAGAGGGACCAGGGGGTCTCATCTCGCCCACCGTAGTCAAACAGGAAGTTGTTGAAGTTGATGGGGACCTCATCCTCCTCAAGGGAAGCGGGACCTGGGAAAAAGTTGAAGTAGACCATCTGCTGCCTGGGATTTATTACACTGGACCACCCCATGCTTGCTGTGCGAGGGATGACGCCTGAGATGAAGTCGCTCTTTCCGATGACCGGAGGGACTTCGGAAAGGTCGACGGTTCCTCCCCCTTTCAGGGGTGCCTTCCTCCAATCATCAAAGGTCGCATGGGGTACAAGCCGTGAATTGATGCCGATGAGGGGACTCTCATCCCCGGTTGACCAGGACTCAGCGCTTGCATTGAGCACACACCCCGACTCCAGAAATGGGGACCCCAACTCGTTGTTCCATGTTGCATTGGCCATGAGGTCCTCAGGGCCATTGTTGGTGATGACACTTGCAGTGTAATGGACCGGCTGGTTGGGAAGCAGCATGTCGATCTTGCGCACCTGCCACTTGGCCTTGCGGTTACGCACCAAGCTCATCAGCCAGACCCCACCAAATTCAGGATCGGTACCGTAGCGTTCCACCATCCAGTACGAGGAAGCTGTATACCCATTGTGGTCCTGTTGGTCATGCTCATTGGAAAAAGCCGGACCAAAGTTGGGGAAACTCAGGTAGGAACCAGATCGCTGGTACAGAAACGGGCTATTTTTCCAGTACTGGGCGTTCTCATCGCTGAACACAGAGGTCCCGCTACCCCTATAGTGGGGAAGCAGGTGGGCATTAAGCCTTCCCCCTGCCGGGGTATCGCTGCTCAGCTCCAAAACCATTCCGCCCTGGTCTTCCACGACAACCCGTATCAGATCATTGCTCAAAACTGTAGCGTTTCTACTTTCCCATAACCTCAAACGACGAATATCCATTATTCTCTCCTCAATTCCCCTAAAAGCAGGGTGGTAAAAATACCCCAACACAGTATACTGATACAAGAAACAAAGTCATAGTTCAAGGAGAAAGCGCCATGATTTCCAAGAAGGACAAACTCTTCAACCTAACAACTGCCAATACCACCTATCTTTTTGCCATAACAGAGACAGGTCACCTTGAGCATCTCTACTATGGCAAGAAACTCAGCGAAGGCTCACTCTCCTATGCAGCCCTTTCTGAAAAGCGAAGCCTGGGCATCGGGACAGGTACCTCATACAGCAGTGACAATCCAACCCTCTTTTTGGGAAACCTCCGTATGGAATATTCTACCATGGGAAAGGGCGACTGTAGAGAGAGTTTTATTGATATAGAGTACGGAAGGGGCATGCAGACCCTCGACTTCGTAGTAAAAAGCTACCGCATCATCCCAGGCAAGCCCCGCACCTTCAGCGGCCTGCCCGAATCCTATGGGGACAAGAGCACCTGCACCACCTTGGAGATAACCCTCAAGGAGACAAGCCTGCCCATACGCCTTGCCCTTACCTACACAACCTTTGAGGATAGTGATGTCATCACACGCAGGGCGACCGTCTACAACGACAGCGACCGCATCATAACCATCCGCAACCTCGCTTCCCTACAGCTCGACCTCGACGGTGATGACTGGAACCTCACCACCTTTGACGGAGCTTGGTCCCGCGAGCGCTACATGCATGAGAGGCCCCTACATCCTGGCATCATCATCAACGACAGCAAGACGGGGGTGAGCTCTGCTGAGCACAACCCCTGTATCTTCCTTACCAAGGCCGATGGCGAGTGCATCGCCACCAACCTCATCTACAGCGGTAACCACCGAGAAGTGGTGGAGACCTCCCCCTATGGGAAGATACGGGTTTTGACAGGCATCAACCCAAGCCAGTTCAGCTGGGAACTCAGTCCCCAGGACCGCTTCCAAAGTCCTGAGGCCATCATGACCTACTCAGCCAAGGGAATGAACGGCGCCAGCCAGAACTTCCACCACTTCATCAACAACCACATCATCAGGGGCGAGTGGAAGTTCCGTGAGAGACCTGTTTTGGTAAACAACTGGGAAGCCACCTACTTCAACTTTACCGAAGACAAGCTCATCAGCCTCGCGCGCCAAGCCTCAAAGTTGGGAGCCGAGCTCTTTGTACTCGATGACGGGTGGTTCGGCATACGCAATGACGACACCACAAGCCTGGGTGACTGGACGGTCAACTCCAAGAAACTCCCCTCAGGGTTGGGTGGCCTCGCCTTGGAGATCCACCGGATGGGTATGATGTTCGGCCTCTGGGTGGAACCTGAGATGGTCAACATCGAAAGCCAGCTCTACAAGAAGCACCCCGACTGGATGGTGGCCATCCCTGGGCGCAGGCCCAGTGTGGGCCGCAACCAGTACCTGCTGGACCTGACCCGCAGCGATGTCCGTGATTACCTTTTCACCACCCTCTCTGAGACGTGGCACCTCGCTGATGTGAACTACATCAAGTGGGATATGAACCGCACCTTCAGCGACATCTATAGCGCAAATTCCGAGATCAGAAACCATGGGGAGTTCCTTCACCGCTACGTGTTGGGCCTGTATGAGCTGCTTTCCCGCCTGGTAACTGCGTTTCCCAACGTACTCTTCGAATCCTGTGCCAGCGGAGGCAACCGCTTTGACCTGGGGATGCTCTGCTACATGCCCCAGACCTGGACAAGCGACAACACCGACGCGCTTTGCCGGCTTTACATCCAGGAGGGCACCAGCTGTGGCTACCCCCTCTCCACAATGGGCTGCCATGTAAGTGCCTCCCCAAACCACCAGACCCTGAGAAAGACCGACCTTGAGTCACGCTTCAATGTGGCTGCCTTCGGGGTGCTGGGCTATGAGCTGGACCTGACCAAGCTCAACCACCAGCAAAAGGATGCCATAAAGGCACAGATAAGCTTCTACAAGGCACACCGGTCCCTGTTGCAGTATGGAACCTTTACCCGGGTAAAACTGGCGAACAGCAGCTCAAACCAGGTAGTCTGGGCAGTTGCCAGCAGGGACAAAAGCGAAATACTGGTCCTGTTTGCCCAGAAGCTCAACCCGAGCAACCCCGGCAGTGACCGCCTGAGGATCGAGGCAGTCGACCTGAAGGCGACCTATGAGATCTTCCCTCGTCAGCAGAAGATAGATATCAGGACCTTTGGGGACCTGGTCAACCGCATCAGCCCTGTAGCCATCACAGAGGGGGGCGTTGCCCAGGAGACCCTGAGCAAAGCCGTATCACTGGATAGCGAGGTGGAGCACTACCGGGTCACTGGCGAACTGCTCGCTCATGCCGGCATCATGCTCAACCAACAGTTCGGAGGAACCGGATACGATGGGGAGACCCGAGTACTGGGAGACTTCGGCAGCAGAATCTACATCTGCAAGAGGATCGACTAGAAATCGAGCAGGGAGGAAATATCCTCCTCACTGACACTTTTTTGGTAGTTTTTCCGTACAAATGCCAGATGCTCACCACTTCCATACAGGATGGCACCGACCAGGTTGCCATCCTTAAGGAAGTAAGCCTCATACCTATCGCCACGCTTCTTCCTCAAAGCATCCCCACTTACATCCCCTACACTGATGACCGACAGGTCGTCAGCCTTGAAACGGGTAAAAAGAGGGGGTTCCTCATATATTTTCTCATCGCCTGTGAGGTTTGCCACTACCGCATCAGCCATGGCAAGGGCCACGGGCACAATACCCGGTATCTTGCCTCTGAATTCGGCACAGTCCCCTATGGCATAGATATGCTCGTTGCTGGTCTTTAGTCTCTCATCGACCAGCACCCCCCTACCTATCCTCAAGCCTGCCTCCTTGGCAAGGGTAATCTCAGGTGATACCCCAAGGGAGAGTATGAGGGTCCTTGAAGGGATCTCAGGTGCTCCCTCCACTACAAGGGCAGCGAGCTTATCCTTACTGTCCAGACGTTTCCCAATGACCCTTACCCCCTCTCTGATGGTCATCCCCTCATCTTGGAGCCTGGTGCGAAGCATCGCAGCAGAGGCGGTATCGAGCTGCCGTACGAGGATCCTGTCGGCAGCCTCGCATACGGTGACATCAAATCCCTTTTTGTTGAGGTTCAGGGCAGTCTCAAGGCCAAGCAGGCCCCCACCCAGCACCACCACAGGGCTTTCGATGATATCCCCGATAAGAAGGGCATCATAGAAGGTCCGCAAGGTGCACACCCCATCAGTGTTGGAGAAGATGTCCAACGTGCGGGACCTACTTCCTGTAGCGAGGATCAGCTTGTCGTAGGAGTAACGCTCGCCATCCTCTGTTGCAACCTGCTTCTCCTCTGGAAAGAGGGCGGTCACAGGCTTTTTCACCAGGTAGGGAGGGTCTTCATCCTTGATCAGGTGGGCGAGCGCCTCCTTGTCATAGAGCGAGTGCGGCAACATGATCCTGCTGTAGAAGCCATACGGCTCTTCAGCGAAAAGCGTCACATCAAGGCCTTTATTTGAAAGTTTCTGGGCTACCGAAGAACCGGCAACCCCATTTCCTATTATTACTATGTGCATACTATATTACCTCTTGTCATACCCCCAACCTACCTAAAATAGAGATCACTGTCCATGAATCCAGGGGCCAAAACTAGCAATTCGGCACGCTCTTGCCCCAAAGAGCCGCTTAACGGTATTATGCAGAGATGGAAACGCAACTCATCTACATACAAGAGAGCACAGCAGCTAATAAAGAGAACCAAAAACATATCCTGCAGTGCCAAGCTATACGCAGAACTGTCTTCGTCGAAGGACAGGGGGTCGATGAAGCCATTGATTTTGACGGCAAGGACACCACCTGTGCCCACCTGCTGCTCCTGCTTGGAGGAGAAGCTGCAGGAACCCTACGGATACAAAGGACGAGCGAAGGCACCAAGCTTGAACGTATAGCCGTCCTTGACAAGCATAGGGGAAGGCAGTTTGGGAAATTACTGGTAGAAAGCGCCCTTTCCCTGGTATCAGACAGGGTCTACATCCATGCCCAGACCAGAATTGCATCCTTTTATGAAAAACTAGGCTTCAAGGTTGAAGATCCAACCATCTACTATGAAGCAGACATACCACACATCACCATGATCTGGCCAAAAGGCCAAGGAGTACCGCCTTGCACCATCACAACACTATAGTAATAGCAGGGGCAGGGGTATTCGGCACAGCTATGGCCGAACGCCTCTCCTGGAATACCAAGAATACCGTCATCCTCTGGAGCATTGAGGAGGATGTGGTGCACGACATCAATCGTAACCACCGCAACACCAAATATTTCCCTACCCACTTCCTCAATACCAGCATCAGGGCAACAGGGGACAAGGCAGTATTCAGCACAGCTGACTGCATCCTGCTGGTCATCCCCTCGAAGGTCATCGTCTCCTTTACAGAGGAGATCAAGCCCCTGACGAAAGAGGAGTGCATGGTCATCAACCTCGCGAAGGGGATGAGTGATGACGGAGCATTCATCACCGAGGAGATCCCCTTCAGGAGGACTGCCAGCATGAAGGGACCCACCTTCGCCATTGAGGTGCTGCATGGGCTCCCCTCCTCCTTTACCTTTGGAGGGAAAAGGGAGGACTATCTGGACTTCAAGCACACCATCCTGCCCGATACAGGCCTCTACTTGGACTATACACACGACATCCGCTCAGTCGAACTGATGAGCATCCTGAAAAATATGTATGCCATTGCCATAGGCTTGGTATCAGGGCGGTTCAACTCGCCCAACGTGGACTTTCTCATCTACACCAAGGCCGTCAACGAAATGAGACGCTTTCTCTCACTCTTCGAGTGCGAGACTGAGACGATATTCCGCTACTGCGGCATTGGGGACCTGGGCCTGACCAGCCTCAACGACCTGTCTCGTAACCGCACCCTGGGCCTGTTGATGGGCAAGGGGTTTTCCATGGAGGGAGGGGAGAAATCGACAACAGTGCTGGAAGGCAGCAGGACCATCAAGCTTATGGGTGAGATAACGCGTGAGAAGGATGTCACTGAGCAGTTTCCCCTAGTCCAAGCCCTCTATCGCCTGATGTATGAGGGTGAGACCCTCAATGAGTATATGCAGGCAGCCTTCAGCTGACTTGTAACTATGGCCTATCCTATACCCCCTCTCTTACCGTATATTGAATGAGAGGAGCCAGCATGACCGGAACAAAGAAAAACCCTACCTTCATCGTCATACTGCTAGCGCTCATGACAGTCGCCCTTGGTGCGGCAACTGTGGAGGCGACGTATGTCGAGGCTTTCGATACCACCATACACAACAGCTCCGAATACGGCATACAGAGCACAAACTTCCCTGTAGCCCTGCATGTCGGTACACTGACCATCGACAGCGTGGGCGGAGGGTCACAACCCACGCTGTATGGGATTCAACTGAGGAGAAGCGGCGACTATGACGAAGGGGACGAATACAAGCTCGTAAGTACAAAAAAGATAAACTACCAGGATGAGTTTGGCGCCCAACTCATAGCCAAGACCACCTTTGGCAGCAAGACCATAGTGCGAACCATCAACTGGGGAAACGGTAGGGACCCCCTGATGGGCGAGAAGGATTTTGAATCGGGGCTGTACCCCATCAGAGTTGAATTCTATCTGGGCATAAGGAACATCCGCAATGCAGGGCAGGCATTAGGGGTCGGTTTTCAA
>CAYMRN010000064.1:0-7921 GCA_964392855.1 uncultured Sphaerochaeta sp. | reverse complement strand
TCGTACCCTTGAGAAAAAGAGCGTAGTAGGGTGAATCCGGAGCATCCAAGACAATGGGGTAGAGGAACCCTTTTTCATCGGGTTTCATCCTGATACACCCTACAGGACAAAGATGCTTGCATGCAGTACAGCCAAAACAGTGTTCACCAACGCGTGCAACACTGTTCATCTCTTCCTTTCCTGTACCTTCCCCTGCCGCTATTCAATCTTTTCGATCTCCGTATAGTCCGATAAAAGGACCTTCTGTACAAAGATGGGTACCAAATCAGGGTCAAACTGTGTGCCCCTTTGGGCATAGAGCTCTTCAATTGCCTCTTGGGGTGAGAGAGCTTTTTTGTATGCCCTGTCGCTGGTCATAGCGACATAGGAGTCTGCAATAGCGATCATCCTAGCAGGTTTGGGAATCTCAGTGCCCTTGAGCTTTTGTGGATAACCTGTCCCATCCCACCTTTCGTGGTGGTAGAGCACATACTCTGCAAAGGGAGCGTACTCTCCTACCGAACGGAGGATCGTATACCCTATTTCGGGGTGGCGTTTCAATTCAAGCCAGTGTCCTTGGGTAAGGTCTTCCCTTTGGGAGAGAATGCTCTCGTCGATGGCTATCTTTCCCAGGTCATGCAGGCTCGCACCGCGTTCGACCTGCCAGACCTCCTCCTTGGAGAAGCCCATGACCTGGGCGAAGCTCTTGCTCAGCTGCCCTACCTTGATGCTGTGTTCCTTTTCCCACTGGTTCAGCTCAAACTGCTTGACAAGGAGGGTGTCGATGGCATGTTTCTTGAACGCAGAGCTTTTGGAAAGTTTCTCACTGTACATGCCGTCTTCAGCGAGCTTGAAGGTCTCATCAAAGGTGGTTGTGTTCTTCTCCTTGACCGCATAGCCAAAGGAGACAGATACGCTGAGTCCTCTGATCTCCTCTTGGCGGAGGGCCTCATTGAGACGCTCGACTATTATCCTGGCATTGAGGGCATCTGTTCTGGGAAGCAGGAGGATGAACTCATCCCCTCCAAGCCTGGTGATGATGTCCCCCTCCCTGCAGGTCTTGCGAAATACTGCAGCGACCCTTTTCAGCAGCTGGTCCCCAGCATCGTGGCCGAAGGCATCATTGGTAAGCTTAAGGCCGTTCACATCGCCAAGAACGAGGGTAAGGGGGTAGTAGGGCTCACTGTCCATCGTCTGCTTGATCTGCTCGTAGTAGCGGCGGTTGAAGAGTCCGGTGAGGGGATCGCGGTAGCTCAGCTGCAATATCTTGTCCTGTTGTTTCTTCTGCTCGGTGCAATCGCGGAAAACAAGGACCACGCCCTTGATGTTCCTGTCCTTATCCATGATGGGGGAGGCGCTTTCATCGATATAGCGCTCCACCCCATCGCGTGCTATGAGGATGGTGTCGCCCAGCAGGGTGACCGCAGCCCCCTGCTCCAATACCTTGGAAACAGGGTCTGGACACTTCTTTCGTTCCTGCCCACAGACAATCTTGAAGACCTCGGTGGAGGGCCGGCCTCTGACCTCATCAGCTTTCCAGCCGGTAAGCTGTTCGGCAACCTTGTTCATGAAGAGGACCTTTGCCTCATCATCGGTTGAGATGACACCATCACCAACAGAGTGGAGGGTGGTCTCAAACAGCTCCTTCTCATAGAACACCTGCTGTTCCAGAACCTTGCGCTCGGTTATATCATCGATGATGATGGCATACTGGCCAGGAGCGGGGCAGTATGTGGAAGCGAAGAAATGCTTGTTCAAAACCTTGCTGTAGGCCTCATAGGAGATGGGTTTTCCTGTGATAGCCACTTTGGAGTTCCATTCGATCCAATACTCCTCTACCTCGGGCATGACTTCACGTAGTGTCTTGCCTACAAGCGACCCCGTCGGAACATTCATATGATAGTCAAAGCTTGGGTTTGTTTTCAGAAAACGCACATCATAGGGTTTTCCCTCATCATCGAAGAGGACTTCATAGTGGGCCAGGCCTTGGATCATGGTATCGATGAGCAGACGGTTCTCACTCTTTTCCAAGGCAAACTGGGCTACCTTTCGTGCGTTGATATCTTTGTGCGTTCCTGTCATCAGCAGAGGTGTTCCCTCCTCATCCCAGGAGATCACCTTTCCTTGGTCGTGTACCCAGAGCCAGGATCCGTCTTTGCGTCTCATACGTACATCAAAAGCGTAGAGCACCTTTTCTCCTGAAAGGACCTCCTGTATTACCTGTTGTAGGGGTTCAGCATCATCGGGGTGGATCTTGCTCACCCAAGTCTCATATGTGAAGGGGGAGAGCTCATCAAGGGTGTACCCCAATATCTCTGCCCACTTCTCATTGATGGAGTGGATGTTATTCTGAATGTCCCACTCCCATGTGCCTACATTGGCCCCATCGATGACATTGCTGTACCGGTCCCGGCTATCCTTGAGCTGCTTCTGGTAGGCTTCCTGCTCTTTCCTGTAGGAAGAGATCTTCAATACGGCCAAAAGACCAGTAAGGAAGACTACCATCAGGATGAGCAAGGGAGCTAAGAGGGTGAGCATGATGTCGTAGTGATACCACCTATCCAGTATCCCCTGTCGTTCTGCAAGCTGTTGTCGGGCGTTATACCCAATAATGTCCAGGATGCCAAGCAGTTCGTCCGTATAGGATTCTGCTAGGCGGAAGCTATCGGTGAACCCCAATCCTTGAATAAATTCTTCTGGAGAGGTTTCCATCAGGGAACGCATCTCTAGCATTGGCTCGATGAGTGAGCTGTGCATGGTCAGGAATGTCTCGAGGAGGTATGCAAGCTTCTCCTGTTCTCCTCCAGTCTTTCTGCTAAGGGAGGAGAGCCTGCTGTGATGCTGTACAAAGGAGTCTATGTTCGTATCAATCTGAAGGAGGTCGTCTGCTTCCCCTCTCAGCAGGTAATCGCGTTCGTGCAGGAGAATATTCTGGTAGGCGATCTTCAGCAAAGCTGACTCATGCAGTATTTCATGAGTCTGTTCAACGAGTTGGTTGGTTTCCACAGCCTTGTTGTGCAAAATGACCTTGAAGGTCCCTATGCCCAATATCGTGAGTGCTACAAGGGATAATCCCACGATAAAACGGCGTACTGCAATTCCTTTGTTCTTGATGGCGCCCCTTCCTTGGTTTTCTCCATAATACCTTTCTGTGAGATTGATAACAAGAGGAGAGTTTCTCAAAATGCTTACACAGTTAGCAGATATACATAATGTGAGAGAGGGATGGGAATCCCTAGTAAAGCACTAATAGAAATAATTATCAATAAGCACTTGCTGTTATCAATAAAAAATGGTATGGTATGCGCATAAGAAAAACAATCTAGAATCTAAGGAGATTAAGAAATGGAAGAAATCAAAACCAACCCAGGCCTGCCCCTAATCGGAGACAAGGCACCTGCCTTTCACGCAGTTACCACCCAAGGTGACATCAATTTCCCCGCTGACTATGCAGGAAAATGGGTAATCCTTTTTTCACACCCCGCTGACTTTACCCCTGTCTGCACCACCGAGTTCATGACTTTTGCATCCATGGCGGATGATTTCAAGGCTCTTAACACTGAACTGGTCGGACTCTCCATCGACTCCCTCTTCGCCCACATCGCATGGCTGAGAAAAATTGAGGAGCTTGAGTGGAAGGGCATGAAGCATGTTGAGGTCAAGTTCCCCCTCATTGAAGATATCAAGATGGATGTATCCCGCAAGTACGGTATGGTACAGTCCCAGTCCTCAACCCAGGCTGTCAGGGCCGTCTTCATCATTGACCCCGAGAGCATTGTAAGGACTATCCTGTTCTATCCCTCATCGACTGGGCGTAACTTTGATGAGATCAAGCGCATCGTACAGGCCTTGCAGAAGGCCGATAGCGAAGGTATCGCAACTCCAGCAGACTGGAGACCAGGCGAAGATGTAATCATCCCTCCTGCAGGTTCCTGTGGAACTGCCAAGGAACGCATGGAGAGCAAGCAGGATGACCAGTACTGCCTTGACTGGTTCATGTGCTTCAGGAAAGAGAAGAAATAACTTGGGTAGAATGCAGGTGCCCATAGTCCGCAAGGACAGCACCTGTAGGAATACCTAGGGTCTGGGACCAAGGAGAGGGAGCGTTGCATGACGCTCCCTTTTCTTGGTCCATTTCTCTATCCGGCAGATACCAGAGATGGGTCTTAGCCCAACTCCTCTCTACTTGCTGTAGGTTATCGTACCAACAGGACAGGCCTCTATACAGGATCGGCACACAAGACAATCATGCTTTATGATGCTGAACTTCTGTTCTTCCTTGGTTATGGCTACCGCAGGACAGACTTTCATGCACTTGCCGCAACTGATGCACGCCCGGTCATCAATTCTCATAGTATACTTTGCCTTGCGGCTCGGTAGGCTGAGGATGGAGCCATAGGGACAGAGGTATCTGTGCCAGAGCTCTTCAGGGAAGAAGAGGGTCAGGGTGAAGCCCAAAGCTACCAAGATGGGCAGAACAGGGAGCTTCTTTCCCGTCTTGATGGTAAAGGCCAAGATCCCAAGGAACAAAGCAAGCATAAAGATCCTCACCCAGCTCTTTTTTACAAAGAAGGGTACCTTGAAACCCTTGATACGCAGCTTCCTCTTTGCCCAGGTCACCGGCCTTAGAACGGTGTTTATGGGACAGAGCCAGCCGCAGTAGAAGCGGGAGAAGATGAGGGAAGCCAGGGCCGATAGGACAAAGATGCCCATCCATACCTGGATCTTCCCCACAACTGCCAACAGTACAAAAAGGGCAAGGAACAGGACTTGAATACTTCTTTGCGCTACTTTTTTCACTTGAGGGATTCCTTATATTTGCGAGGGTGTGGTGCTTTGATGATGAAGAACTCACCCAGTTCGTCATGGGTGTTGCTGATGTTCATCTTGGTGTGGAAGGGAACCTGTACAATGGAGCCGCACTTGTGGTGGTTCGCTTCCTGCTCATCAAATATGAAGGTTATGGTCCCCTGCACAATGATGAGGTAGACGTTCGAGTCGCTGTAGTGGACGGGAACCGTATCGCCTTTTTCCAAGGCGATGTGGTTGATCATGACCTCGTCATTTCCGACAAGCTGCTCGATTACCTTTTTCTGGGGTATGGTAAAGGGGAAAATCTTTTCTAACATGCGTGGCCTCCTAGGCAGGTGGTATTTGTAGTATACTCTCTCATAGGGTGTCAGAGAGTTACCTATGTTACACTTTGGAGTATCTATGCAGGCAAATCAATACCAGAGCATTACAGGCCTTCCGCTTTTCTCTTCTTTTTCCCCCATGGGGCTCTCACGCCTCTTTGGCAGGGAGTCCTATACCATCAAGCGATATGCAAAAGCTCAGATGATCTATCTGTCGGGAGAGGTCTGCACCAGCTTGGATATCCTGCTGGAGGGCAGCGTATCGCTGCAGAGCCTTGATGAGGAGGGTAGCCTCTTCAAGGCTCAGGTCCTAGGAAAAGGGGATATCTATGGGGCTACCTTGCTGTTTGGCTCCTCCAACAGGTTCCCTATGACCGTAGTCTCAGAAAGCCCTTCAGAGGTTCTGCACCTAAGCAAGGCTTTGGTGCTGAGCCTCTGCAAAGAGAGCAGTCTCTTTACCGAAGCACTGCTTCAGATAGTCTCCGACAAGGCCCATGCCCTTTCCACCACCCTCTCCAACCTCACCTCAAAGCCCTTGCGGGAGAACCTGCTCTTGTACCTTAGAGAGGAGGCTGAAAAGCAGGGGGGTATGACCATCAGGTTGTCCATCAGCAAGAAGGAGCTTGCCCACCGTCTTGGGGTCGAGAGGACCTCCCTGAGCCGAACCCTGGCACTCCTGCGTGATGAGGGGGTGCTCAGCTTTGACAGGGAGCGTATAACCTTAAAGAAATAGCATGCAAAACTTGCCGATTTCCAATTTTTTTAGTATATGAATAGATACAAAGATAAGGAGGAAGACTATGGATATTGGAAAAAAAGTATTCATTTTTTGCTCTTTGCTTTGTGTGAGTGCTGCCCTGTTGGTAGCGGCCCCCAATGCAGAGAGACTATTTAGGGATGTTGAAGCCTTAGACTACCAGAACCAGAGTTTGGAAAATATCAGGAGCACATATGACAGGTTCGATGATGGCCTTGCTCGTGATGTGCAGCAAGCTCGCAAAGAGATGCTGGAGGCTATGGATAAGGGGGACCTTGCTTCCTACCGTGATGCGTATGCAAGACTTGAGAAGCTCAAGAGCTTTAGGATGAAGAGTGAGGATAGCAACCTCCTCTTAGGACGCATCATGGCAGAATCTGAACCGAAGAGAGGGGAGTACGCCTCCTGGCTCTATCAGAGAAGTGATTCCTACAATCCAATTCTTACCCTAGACTTTTCAGCCGAGGGAGAGAATTTCCGCTATAGTTATCGTCAGCAGATCCAGAGATCTCCCCAAGCTGAGGTTGTCCTGCCTGACTATTCCGACCTTCGGGCAAACAGCAGCCAGGTAGGGATCCTCAAGGGGTGGGGCCTTACCCCTGATAAGCTGACCTACAAGGCGGGTGAGACCATCAAGATGCCCTACACTAACCAGACCCTCTATGCCATTTGGGATAGTGGGGTACGCTTCGTCACAGAAGGTCGCGATACCCTCTATGAGGGGGTCGCTGAAGGTAGTGAGGTGGTGGTGCCCACACCATCAACATCCGATGATTCAGCCATTTTTGTCGGTTGGTATGATCGGGGCAGCCGTACCCTGCTCACTGATAAGGAGACCTATACTGTAGAGGGCAAGGGTGCACTGTTTGAGCCCATTTGGAAGAGCCTGCATATTCCTGCGGTAGAACCTTTGTACTATCCCAGTGATGCCCTGCCCAAGAGGACTCAGCTTGGTGTAGGCTTCCTATTGCAGAACAGGGGCAACCTCGACCTGAAGGGTTTGGTGGCAACCTTAGAAACTGAGGATCCGAATGTCACGATGCTTGTGGACAAACTGGCTCTGGGTTCTCTCTCTAGCAATAGGTATACAACCAACAACAGCAGGTTCTCTACCACAAGCCCCTTGGCAATACGGGGTGGCTACAACACCTTTAGGTTTGTCATCGCTGATGATGCCCCTTCAGGAAGCACCCTCTCCTTTACCCTTACCGTCACAGATGACAGGGGGGACTCATGGTCTATGCCTGTGGAGTTCAAGGTGGAGTAAGGGGAGTTAGTAGAAGACAAAAGCTGAATCTGAAGAATCAAAAGAGACAGAGACGAAGGTACCGGGGAGGTGCCCTCGTCTCTGCTTCTTCTCCCTAATTCCTATGATCTAGCGTATCTGTACAGTAGGTCAGTACTGCTCCGCTATATAGACCCCTCCCATGGAAGGGTCTGTGCTCATACCCATGGGTACCTGGACAAAGGGACCTTCAAGCAGGGATGCAAACGGTGAGTTTGGGATGACGCGTAAGCGTTCAACCTCTCTGTTTTGGAGAAGGGAAATGAGCTTTTTGGCAGCATACCTGTCTATGGCCATCGCCTCGACTGCTATGCCATCCTTGATGAAGGCATAGGCGCCTTGGACTGAAGCGAGGCCATATCCATCGAGGAGAAAGTTCCATCCCAGCTCATCTCGCATCAGAGCCCCTTCTTTTTTGGTTGCCTCCCGATAGATCATATCAAGATCTGAAGAGGGGAGGCTCATTTCATACAGATTGGCAGAGAGCCTGTTCTTTTCTTGGCTCTCGCCGTTAGCGGTAATCCAGTACTCCGCCATGCTTGAGGTGGTCATATAGCCGTTTGCCTCATAGAAGGGCCTTACTGCAGGAAAGAGGGTGATGGGGTGTTCTGTTGTTGTTTTGGTATACGCCAGCAGTTCGCTCATGATGCCTTGCTTTCGATGGGCAGCGTAGGTAGCGGCCCCTACGATGAAGGAGCACCTCTTCTCCTTGTTGTCCTGCATATAGGTCGATGGCAGGGCATGCAGGGCGCTCACTATCTCCCC
>CAYMRN010000063.1:0-8004 GCA_964392855.1 uncultured Sphaerochaeta sp. | reverse complement strand
TCAACCAAGGTGCTTACAGTATCTGCAGAGAGGACTTTTTGGGAAAAAGTGACAATTCTACATAAAGAAGCATTTCGCGAGAAAGGAAGATTTCCACTTAGGTACTCGCGTCATTATTATGATTTGTATTGTATGAGCAGTTCATCAATAAAAAGTCATGCATTTGCTGATTTGGAACTGCTGCAAAAGGTAGTAGACTTCAAGTCACGGTTCTATGCGTCAAATTCAGCCCGATATGATGTAGCAACACCTAGAACTATGAGACTTCTTCCAAACGCCAAGTATTATCTTGATCTGAGGAGAGATTATACAAGCATGCAAAATATGATATTTGGTGATTCTCCAAGTTTTGAGTCTCTGTTAGACTCTTTAAGGAAACTTGAACAGGAAATCAATGCATTGTAGTGGAGAACATTTTCCTCTTGTATTTTTATTGAGAATCTCTTGGGTTTCTCTGTAAAGTTTATCAGTCAGGGCTTCCTTCTAGGCTACTCAGTATTCATCTCCACTATCATTGTTTTGAATTTTTTTGCTTAACTGAAGAAGTTCGACCACTCCCTGGAAGAGGCAGCCTAGAACGTACGTGCCAATAAGGCAGAGGGCTATGGTCATCTTACTGAAGCATCTGAGGCTTTCCATCTTTCTTGTGGGATCACAGGCGACCTGTCGATTTCCATGCATATTCAGTGAATAAGTATTCACTCTTGTTCGATAGGCCTTGACTTACTCCTGTCTCTGGTATTATGGTTCCCATATGAACAGGAACCTTTACAGCATCCATCATCATCTCATGATTATCCGACCTTAGACAGGTGGGCGCTGTTACCTATATACAGACCTCCGCATGTCGCGGGGGTTTTTTTATTGCTTTTTTCGTAGGAGGAAAAAATGGAGCAGGTGTTACGCATCGCAATTCAGAGAAGTGGACGACTGAGCGAGAAGTCCTTGGAGATCATCAAGAGCTGTGGGATCAAGTTCGGTTCTGACTCGCGGGTATTGAAGGAGAGGGCGACAAACTTTCCCCTTGAGTTCCTCTATGTCCGTGACGATGATATCCCTTCATTTGTTCGTGATGGGGTTGCCGATATCGGCATCGTAGGACGCAACGAGTATGACGAGCAGGCTATCGACCTTGAGGTCTTGCGTGACCTGGGCTTTTCCAAGTGCCGCCTCAGTATTGCTGTCCCGAATGATTTTACGTATGGGGGACTTGCCTCCCTGGAAGGGAAGCGCATCGCTACAAGCTATCCAAACATCCTTGCGAGTGTGCTCTCCAAGCAGGGGATCAGCGCTACCTTTGTGCAGGCCTCAGGCTCTGTAGAGGTACTTCCTGCCATCGGGCTTGCTGATGTGATCTGTGACCTGGTAAGCAGTGGGGCAACCCTTGCCATGAATGGACTGCGCGAGGTAGAGCAAATATACACCTCAACCGCTGTCATGATCGGACGCAAGAATATGGGCAGTGGGGAGAAACGTGCTATCTTAGAGCGCCTCTTGCTTCGTCTCGATGCGGTCATGAAGGCCGCTTCCTACAAGTATGTCATCTTCAACCTCCCTGAGGAACACCTTACCCAGGTGGCGGGTATCGTCGGAGGCATGAAGAGCCCTACTGTCACTCGTCTTATGGAAAAGGATTGGGTTTCGGTACAGACTGTCGTTGCTGAGGACCGCTTCTGGGATGTCTTTGAACAGCTCAAGGCACTTGGAGCTCAGGGCATCCTGGTAACCCCCATCGAGAAGATGACTGAGTAGGAGCGTATGATGGCATATCTGAGTAGAACCTATGATCCAGAAGAGAGAGAGCTTAGGCGTCTGTTAAGACGCTCAAGCGAAACCAACGCTACGGTACAGGACCAGGTAGCTGATATTCTCAGGCGCGTGGCAACTGGTGGGGATGCGGCCCTCTACGCTTTGGAAAAGCAGTTTACCAAAGCTGACCTCACTAGTCTATCTGTCTCTCAAGAGGAGTTTGAGCAAGCTGAAGCACTGGTCTGTGAAAGCTTGAAACGGGCTTTGGCAGAAGCTTATGCCAATATCCGCGCTTTTCATGCAGTTCAGCTTCCTCAAGGAGAACAGCTCACTGTAGCTTCGGGTATCGACCTTTCACGAAAGGTGGTGCCCATCCAGCGCGTTGGCCTCTATGTTCCGGGAGGGACAGCTCCTCTGATCTCCACCACCCTGATGTTAGGCATTCCCGCCCAAGTGGCAGGGTGTCCTGATGTGGTGCTTTGCACTCCCTCTGATGCTGAGGGCAAGGTACACCCTGCCATCCTCTATGCAGCTTCCTTGTGTTCCATCACACGCGTCTTCAAGTTAGGGGGAGCACAGGCCATCGCAGCTATGGCCTATGGATGTGAGAGTGTGCCCAAGGTGGATAAGATCTTTGGACCGGGGAACCTGTATGTCACCGAAGCGAAGAAGCAGGTAAGCACCTCCTGCTGTGCCATAGACATGCCTGCAGGCCCTAGTGAGGTGATGGTGGTTGCCACAGTCGATGCCGACCCTTCCTTTGTTGCCAGCGATCTGCTCAGCCAGGCCGAGCATGGTATGGACAGCCAGTCCATGCTCGTAGTCATTGCAGACAAAGAGAGCGGCTTTGCCTTTCTGGACAGGGTGGAGGAGGAGCTTTCCTTGCAACTGGAGGGTTTGGACCGCCAGGCATTCCTCTTTTCGTCGCTTTCGCACTCTCACGCTTTTGTCTGTCCCACCTTGGCCCAGGCGGCCAAGGTGGTCAACGAGTATGCCCCTGAGCACCTTATCATCAACACCACTGATCCTCTGGGGCTGGAGGCCTTGGTTGTCAATGCTGGCTCCATCTTCCTCGGCCCGTACTCCTGTGAAAGTGCTGGGGACTATGCAAGTGGGACTAACCACACCCTGCCCACCAACGGGTGGGCGCACTCCTACAGTGGAGTCAGCACCGACTCCTTTGTGAAGAAGATTACGACTCAGAAGCTCAGTCGGCAGGGCCTTGCTGCCTTGAGCCCGACTTTGGTAACCTTGGCAGAGGCAGAGAGGCTCGATGCCCACCGCAATGCCGTCCTTATACGTTTGGGAGGAGAGAAATGAGAGAGTTGCTGCGAAAGAACATAGCAAATCTTGTGCCGTACAGCTGTGCGCGTAATGATTTTGTAGGGGAGGCTGAGGTCTACCTCGATGCCAATGAGAACTGGAGGGACTTTGTCGGAGACGAGGGGCGTAACCGCTATCCCGACCCCCTTGCTGTCCAGGTACGAAAAGCCCTTGATGAGGTGTTGGGCCTTCCTTTTGCCGGCACAGTCATTGGCAATGGCAGTGACGAGATACTGGACAACCTCTTCCGTTGTTTCTGTAACCCAGGAAAGGATAAGGCGATCATCATGAGCCCGACCTACGGTGCCTACCGTGTCTTTGCCGATATCAACGATGTACAGGTTGAGCAGGTCCCCCTGACACCAGACTTTGCCATTGACTTTGGGGCTTTGGAAACATTCCTGTTGGAAGAGAAACAGTTGAGAAAGGGTCAAGGCGTATCGGGCAAGAGTTCTGGTGGGCAAGAGATGGGAAGGTGCAAGCTTCTGTTCATCTGCTCACCCAACAACCCCACAGGCAATGCTTTTCCCCTAGACCAGATCGAGAGGGTCTGCACCCTCTTTGATGGCATCACCGTTGTTGATGAGGCGTATTTTGACTATTCACCCATTGCAAGTGCAGTCACGCTTTTAGCCAAGTTTCCCCGCCTTGTGGTGTTGCGCACCCTTTCCAAGTGTTGGTCCCTTGCCAATGCAAGGGTAGGGATTGCTGTAGCCAGTGAAGAGCTCTGCAAGGTGCTGAACAGCATGAAATACCCCTACAATGTGGGAGGCCCTTCACAGGAACTGGCCCTTAGGGGGTTGGCTCAGGCTGATGGAGTCAAGGCCGCGCTTCGCACAACGCTGCTGGAGAAGAAAAGGATGGAAGAGGAGCTTCCCCTCTTGCCCTGTGTGGTAAAGCTTTTTCCCAGCGATGCCAATTTTTTGCTGGTCCGGGTAAGGCAGGCAGACAAACTCTACCACTATTTGGCACAAAAAGGTATCATTGTACGAAATCGTAGCCGTGAACTGCACTGTGAGAACTGCCTTAGGATAACCATTGGCAGCAAAAGTGAGAATGACAAGCTTTTGGAAGCCCTTTCTCAGTATAAGGAAATGTGATGGATAAGAAGATGCATAAGGCGGTCCTGTTTCTCGACCGTGATGGAATTATTGTAATAGAGGACCAGATAGACTCCTATGAGAGGATTATCTATATCCCTGGTGTCTTTGGCGCTCTCTCTCGGATTCGGAAGGAAGGAAACTTTCACTTTGCCATGGTAAGCAACCAGGACGGGGTTGGCACCCCTTCCTTCCCCCAAGAGGATTTTGACAAGCCACAGGAGAGGATCCTCAAGACGTTGCAAGGCGAGGGGATTACCTTCGATGACGTGCATATCGATTTTTCCCTTCCTTCTGACAACTGCCCGGGACGTAAGCCAGAGATCGGGATGCTGAAGAAGTATCAGAGCGGGGAGTATGACCTGGCCAACTCTGTGGTTATCGGGGACCGTCAGACTGATGTGCGCCTGGCGTATAACCTTGGATGTAAGGCCATTTGGTTTGCCCCCTCCAGCCAAAAAGATGCGTTGGAAGAGGACCTTAGGGATACCTGCATCCTTGTCAGTGACAACTGGCCGACTGTAGCCTCCTTTTTGTTAGAGGACCCCAAGGCCAGCGTAAGGGTCGCTGAGGTGAGGCGAAAGACCAAGGAGACTGAGATTGCCCTCAGGGTGAATCTCGACGGGACAGGACAAGGTCAGATCCATACCCATATCCCCTTCTTCGACCATATGCTCGACCAAGTGCTCAGACATAGTGGACTTGATATCACCTTGCATGCCGATGGGGACCTTGTGGTGGATGAGCACCACACCGTAGAGGATGTGGCCCTTTCCCTTGGCCAGGCAGTGCGTGAGGCCTTGGGAGAGAAGCGCGGCATAAGCCGCTATGGCTTTGAGTTGCTTACCATGGATGACATACTTGCTGAGGTTGCCCTGGACTTTTCAGGTCGTCCTTCCCTGTTGTGGGACGCTCCGCTTCACCGCGAGTATGTGGGCACCTTCCCCACTGAGATGATAGAGCACTTCTTCAAGTCCTTCAGTGATGCTGCACAGTGCAATCTGGCAATGAAGGTTTCAGAGGGCAATGTGCATCACCAGATCGAGGCCCTGTTCAAGGCCTTCTCCCGTGCACTCAAGAGGGCAGTGTACAAGTACCCCTACAGTGATGTGCTGCCCTCAACCAAGGGGCTTCTATGAAGATAGCAATAGTCAAATACAATGCCGGTAATACACGTTCGGTGTTGTGCTCTCTTGCTCGCCTTGGCTATGAGGCAACGGTGACAGAGGACTATAAGGTGCTACGAGGATCTGATAGGATTATCTTTCCGGGTGTGGGGGAGGCCTCAACTGCGATGGCCTACCTCAAGGAGCGAGGGCTGGATACCTTTCTGCCTACCTTGACACAACCCTTTATGGGTATCTGTCTGGGTATGCAGCTGATGTGCAGTTTCAGTGAGGAGCATGACACCCCTTGCCTGGGAATTTTTCCCGACGTGGTAAGGGCTTTCCTACCCTCAAATGGGGCGAAGATACCGCACATGGGGTGGAATACCCTACAAGCAGGCTCTGATCCGCTTTTTAGGGATCTCACTGATCCCCTTTGGGTTTACTTTGTCCACAGCTACTACGTGCCCCTTTCTGCTGCCAGTATAGCTACAACTGAGTATGCATCCCTGAGTTTTACCTCTTCCTTACGCAAGGGGAACTTCTGGGGGTGTCAGTTTCACCCCGAGAAGAGCGGGAGTGCCGGGCAACGAATGCTGAAGAATTTCTTGGAGGCTACCTGATGGATATTATTCCAGCGATCGATATCATAGAAGGATCGTGCGTACGACTTGTCCAAGGTGATTATGACCTGAAGACTGAGTATGCTTCCGATCCCCTGGAGATGGCCAAGCGCTTTGAGGATCATGGTCTGAAGCGGCTGCACCTGGTGGACCTGGAAGGGGCCAAAGGCGGGACTATCGTCAATTTGAAGAGTTTGGAGCGGATAGCTCAGAATACCCGCCTTGTCATCGACTTTGGAGGGGGCATCAAAAGCCTAGATGATCTTCGTGATGCCTTCAATGCTGGCGCCAGCATGGTCACCTGCGGCTCCATTGCTGCAAAAGATCCCCCGTTGGTTGAGAGTTGGCTTGCCCGCTATGGAGCAGACAGGCTTATCCTGGGTGCTGATGCCAAGGATGGCATGATTGCAACCCATGGGTGGCTTGAGACTACCTCCCTTGAGGTGGGACCGTTCATTGATGCATATCTTGCTGCAGGTTTTTATCGTGTCATCTGCACCGATATTGCCCTGGATGGGATGCTCAGTGGTCCTTCCTTTGCCCTGTATGATGAACTGCTGGCTTCCAGGCCCTCCTTGCGCCTGATAGCCTCTGGTGGGATTGCCTCCATCGATGATGTCTATGCCCTGCACAAGGCAGGCTTGGAGGGGGCGATAATTGGAAAGGCCTTATATGAAGGGGCAATAACACTCGAAGACCTTATGCTCTTCAAGGAGAAGACTGATGTTAGCTAAACGAATCATTCCGTGTCTGGACATACGGGATGGCAGGACCGTAAAAGGGGTGAACTTCATCAATTTGCGTGATGCAGGTGATGCAGTTGAGCTTGCCCAACTCTACAGCCGGCAGGGTGCAGATGAGCTTACCTTTTTGGATATCACCGCAACGGTGGAGAACCGGTCCACCTTCAAGGCCCTGGTGAGGCGGATTGCCGATCACATAGATATTCCCTTTACCGTAGGTGGGGGGATCCGTAATGCCTCTGATGTCGGGGTGCTCCTCGATAGTGGAGCCGATAAGATATCCATCAACAGCCAAGCGGTTGCTGATCCTTCTGTCATAGACACCCTGGCATCGAAGTACGGCTCGCAGTGTGTAGTCTGTGCCATTGATGCAAGGCGTAATCCTCGGTTTGATACCTCTACGCAAGAGGGGTGGGAGGTCTATGTGCACGGGGGGCGTACTCCATCCGGACTGGAGGTGGTAGCCTGGGCGAAGGAAGCCTATAGCCGTGGCTGTGGGGAGATATTGCTTACCTCCATGGAACATGACGGGGTGAAGCAGGGTTTTGCCGTGGATATCACCCGCAGGGTGGGCGAGGCTGTAGGTATTCCTATCATTGCCAGTGGTGGGGCAGGGACCATGGAACACTTCGTGGATGTGTTCACCAAGGCCAAGGCTGATGCCGCATTAGCTGCTTCTATTTTCCATTTTCATGAAATAGATATCCCTGAGCTAAAGATTTTTCTTGCACAACGTGGTATAACTATGCGTAAAGGGCACTAAGGAGACTTCGAATGGCACTTGATTTTACAAAAATGGATGGACTCATTCCCGCAATTGTCCAGGATTCAGTAACCCGCAAGGTTCTGATGCTTGGCTACATGAATGAAGAGTCACTGAAGCTCACCCGCGACCGAGGTCTGGTTACCTTCTGGTCAAGAAGCCGTCAAAAGATTTGGACCAAGGGAGAGAGTAGTGGCAACTATCTGACGGTGCGAGAGATCATCGAGGATTGTGACCACGACACCCTGCTCATCAAGGCGGTCCCTACAGGGCCAGTCTGCCATACCGGTAGTGATACTTGCTTCAACGAGACCAATGACCCTGCTCAAGTGACCTCCAGTGAGTTCCTTTTCTACCTTGAGGAGGTCATCAGTGACCGCCGTGAATACCCTCAGGAGGGTTCCTATACCAACCATCTCTTCAGTCGCGGCCTCAACAAGATTGCTCAGAAGGTCGGTGAGGAGGCTGTGGAGCTCATCATTGAAAGTAAGGATGACAACAAGAACCTTTTCCTAGGAGAGGCTGCCGACCTTATGTACCACTTCTTGGTATTGCTTGCTGAGAAGAACATCCCCTTCAGTGAGGTCATAGAGGTCC
>CAYMRN010000062.1:0-8028 GCA_964392855.1 uncultured Sphaerochaeta sp. | reverse complement strand
TGGCGAAACGAGATTATTATGAAGTGCTTGGAGTCGCGAAGACAGCACAACTGGATGAGATAAAGAAAGCGTATCGCAAGCTCGCGATTGCCAATCACCCGGATAGAAACCCAGGTGATGCGCAAGCCGAGGAGCGTTTTAAAGAGGCGACTGAAGCCTATGATGTCCTCGCTGATGAGAATAAGAGAAAGATGTACGATCAGTTCGGGTTTGCCGGACTGGATGGGGCTAACGGAGGAGGCCATGACTACTCCAATGTCTACCGAGATTTCAGTGACATCTTTGGCAGTGGATTTGGCGGAGGCGGGTTTGAAGACATCTTCAGCTCATTCTTTGGAGGTGGCGGAGGCCGCACCCAGGGAGGGCGCTCTAGAGGGCCTGAGGCTGGCGCTTCCCTGCGCTATGATGTTGAGATTGATTTTAAGGAAGCAGTGTTTGGTACCAAGGTGGAAGTGGCTTACTCCCACCAGGTTGCCTGTGAGGCTTGCAGTGGCTCAGGTTCCCAAGGAGGGACAGCTACCAAGGTCTGCCCTACCTGTAACGGTAGCGGACAGGTAAGGCGTAACAGCGGATTCTTTGCTGTAGCGAGCACCTGTCCCACCTGTAATGGCAATGGGCGTGTAATCGAGAACCCCTGTACTGAGTGTCATGGCAATGGGCTCAAGCGCAAGCAGCAGAAGGTAAAGGTGACCATCCCCGCTGGGGTGGACAATGGCAGTCGGGTAGTGCTTCGCGGTATGGGCGATGCCGGTGCAAACGGCGGTGCTTCAGGCGATCTGTACGTCTATGTGAACGTGAAGCCTCACAAGTATTTTGTAAGGCAGGACTATGACCTTTTCTGCCAGATCCCCATCTCCATCACCCAAGCCTCCCTGGGAACGGATATTCAGGTTCCCACCATAGACGGACAGTCCATCAAGGTGACCATCCCCTCAGGTGTGCAGTCAGGCAAGATGCTCCGCGTCCGTGGAAGGGGAGTTACCAAACTCAACTCCACTGACAGGGGTGATATGTACTTGAAGCTTGTTGTGCAGGTACCCAAACGCCTGAATTCAAAGGCCAAGAAAATCATGCAGGACCTTTCAAAGGCTCTTGGTGAGGATTCCTCACCAACTCCTGTCCCCTTTGAGGATTAGAGCGATGGGCTACTTCAGCGATGAGGTAGCCTAAATTTTTATAATGCAGTAAGCTTTGCCGACCAGGAGAAGAGAATGGGAGAGAAGATATTTGGCTTTCATGCCATAGAAGAGAGCCTCAAACAGGCCGCATCGGGTTCGGTGCTGTACCTTTGTCGCGGAATGGGTGGCAATACGGAAGCTTTGGAACGTCAGGCACTGCTGACAGGAAAAGTACTCATAAAGAAAATCGCTAAGGTTGAGATGGATCGTATGGTCAACCAGGCAGACCACCGTGGTGCTGTCCTGGATTTGGCGGATGCCAAGAAGGGGTCCTCTAAGATTCAGTTCAGCAACGTCAAGGATTTCTGCTCCAAGCTTAAGGATGATGAAAGTGCCTTGGTGTTGGTCCTTGATGAGATAACTGACCCGCAGAACCTCGGGGCGATCCTCCGCTCTGCCGATCAGTTTTCGGTCTCGCTTGTCATCATACCCGAAAGGCGCAGTGCACAGGCCAACGCAACGGTGGTGAAGGTCTCTTCGGGAGCTGCTCAGTACGTTCCTATGGCTGTGGTCACCAACCTCAACCGGGAGATTGAATACCTCAAGAATAACGGGTTTTGGGTATATGGTGCCGACATGGCTGGCAAGGAGACCTACAAGACTCTCTTTCCGAACAGGACAGTGCTTGTCATGGGTAGTGAAGGCAAGGGAATGAGGGCCCTCACCAAGTCCCTTTGTGACCAGATAGTCTCCATCCCCACAACCGGGCATATAGATTCACTGAACGTTTCTGTAGCTGCAGGGATTCTCCTCTATGAGGTGCGCAGACAGCAAGCGGTTGCCCTTTCAGGGAAATAGTCTTACAGCGTACATGTAGCAATAACATATAGGGCATAGGGCACTGATACAGGTCTTTATGCTCTTTTTTCTATATTTATGCTAAAAATTCTCATCAAAACGCATAATACCGTATTCTTTTCTTGCAAGTGGCCTTTTTTTTACGTATCATGAAGGATAACTATCCCTAAAGGAGAGAAGTGAAATGAAAAAGATGTTTGCTCTTGTTCTTTGCATTCTTCTTGTATCCGGCATGATATTTGCTGCCGGAACGAAAGAAACTGCAACTGTTGGAAAAGATTTCCGCATTGGTGTTGTCACTGGAACGGTATCACAGTCTGAAGATGACCTTCGTGGTGCAGAACGCCTTATCGAGGAGTATGGTTCTGTCAACGATGGTGGGATGATCCAGCACGTAACCTACCCTGACAACTTCATGGATGAAGCTGAGACAACAATCAGCGTCATCGCCGGCCTTGCTGATGACCCAAAGATTAAGGCCATCATTGTAAACCAGGCTATTCCTGGAACAACCGAAGCTTTCCGCCGTGTAAAAGAGAAGAGAAGTGATATCCTCTGTATCGCCGGTGAGGCTCACGAGGATCCAGGGGTAATCCAGACTGCAGCCGACTTGGCTGTTAACAACGACTTCATTGCTCGTGGTTACCTGATCATCCGCACTGCCCATGAACTCGGATGTGATACATTTGTTCATATCTCCTTCCCCAGACACATGAGCTATGAGACCCTAAGTCGCCGTGCAGCGATCATGAGGGTTGCTTGTGAAGATTTGGGCATGAAGTTTGTCGCAGAGACCGCCCCCGATCCGACCAGTGATGTCGGCGTTGCCGGTGCTCAGCAGTACATCCTTGAAAAAGTACCCGCATGGATCGAAAGTTATGGCCAGAATGCAGCTTTCTTCTGTACCAATGATGCTCACACCGAGCCCCTGCTCAAGCAGCTGTTGAACTACGGTGGTTTCTTCATTGAAGCAGACCTCCCCAGTCCCCTGATGGGCTATCCTGGTGCATTGGGCATCGACCTCTCAGCAGAAGCTGGTGATTTCGCTGCTATCCTGAAGAAGGTTGAGTCCTCAATCGTCGCCAAGGGTGGTGCAGGACGCTTCGGCACCTGGGCTTTCTCCTATGGGTATACCGCTACTGCAGGTTTGGGCCAGCATGCTATCAACGTCCTCCGAGGCGATAGTGAACTGCTCAAGCTCAGTGACGTGATGAAGGCGTTTGGCAAATACACTCCCAAAGCTAAATGGAATGGTGCCCCTTACTCTGATGTCAACACTGGCGTCCGTGCAAAGAACCACATCCTCATCTATCAGGATACCTACATGATGGGTAAGGGTTACATGGGTAACGCTGACCTCGTAGTACCTGAGAAGTATTTTGCGATCAAGTAAGCTTAGGTATTGAGTCCTTGGGGGGGAGAGTGCTACTCTCCCCCTTTATAGCGACTGGAGCTTTGGAGCATTATCCTCTTGTAGTGTCTTTTCGCTTGCACTGTAATGACCTTGGTCGTCGCCGTTGCGTTTTTGACGTAAGGGTCACAACCAAGTTTGAAAGGATTGAGCATATGAATGAAAAAGAAACCCCGTTGCTGGAGATGAAACACATCAGCAAGGACTTTTTCGGTAACCAGGTACTCACTGATGTAAACTTTTCCCTCAGGCCGGGTGAGATTCTCGGGTTGGTAGGGGAGAATGGTGCGGGCAAGTCAACGCTGATGAAGATTCTCTTCGGTATGGATGAGATTCATCAGACAGGTGGATTTGGGGGAGAGGTTCTGATAAACGGCAAGCATGTCCAGTTTGCAACTCCCATTGATGCCCTGGCCGCTGGCATAGGCATGGTACATCAGGAGTTTTCTCTCCTGCCCGATTTTACTGCTACTGAGAATATCCTGCTTAACCGGGAACCACTCAAATACACAGCACTTTCTGAACTGTTCGGAGAACGCCTGAATATCCTTGACAGAGAGAAAATGACTGAAATTTCTGAAAAGGCGATAAGTCGCCTTGCAGTCACCTTGGACCCTGAGATGCTTGTCTCACAGATGCCCGTTGGGCACAAGCAGTTTACTGAGATTGCCAGGGAGCTGAGCAAGGAGGCAACCGACGTTGCCGAAGGCATTAAGCTTTTGGTCCTTGACGAACCTACTGCGGTGCTCTCCGAACAGGAGGCTGAGAGCCTCCTGAAGGCAATGCGCATACTTTCCGCTTCCGGTATAGCGATCATCTTCATCACTCATAGGCTGCAGGAGATTATCGATGTCTGTGACACCATCATGGTCATGCGAGACGGCAAGATCATCAAGACCGTTCCGGCTGAAGGGGTGGTAATCCCTGAAATAGCCAGATGGATGGTCGGCCGTGAAGTGAACACCATCTCCCACAAACGAGCCGCCCTTGACAATACCGGTCGGGAGATATTGCTGAAACTGCAGAACCTCTGGGTAGACATGCCAGGGGAGGTCGTACGCAATGTCGACCTGGATGTCTATAAGGGCGAGATCATCGGAATTGGGGGCATGGCTGGCCAAGGCAAGCTGGGTATCCCCAACGGTGCCATGGGTCTTTTCCCTGCAGGCGGACAGGTCTTCTTTGAAGGGAAAGAGATCCCACTTAACAGCCCCCGTAACTTCCTTGATGCAGGTATGGCCTTTGTCAGTGAAGACCGTCGTGGGGTAGGGCTCCTCCTTGATGAGAGCCTGGAGTGGAACGTCTCCTTTACCGCAATGCAGGTCCAGGAGAAGTATCTGAAGAGTTATTTGGGAGGGCTGTTCAAGTGGAGGGACCAGAAAGCCATTGAAGCTGCCACCGATTCCTATGTAAAGCAGATGGAGATCCGTTGCACAAGCACCAAGCAGAAGGCAAAGGAGCTCTCTGGGGGGAATCAGCAGAAAGTTTGCCTGGCCAAGGCCTTTGCCGTCGAGCCCAAACTGTTGTTTGTCTCAGAACCCACGCGCGGCATTGATATCGGGGCAAAGTCCCTGGTCCTGCAGGCCCTGAGAAAATATAATGAAGAACAGGGGACTACCATTGTCATGATCTCCTCTGAGTTGGAAGAGCTGAGGTCAATCTGTGACCGCATTGCCATCGTCTCTGATGGCAGGGTCCTGGGAATCCTTCCCGCCTCCACCGAAAGTGCCGAATTTGGGCTCATGATGGTCGGACAGAAAAGCGAATTGGTTGACGGAGGCAGTGTATGAACGTGAAAGTGAAAAAAATGATTGCTACCATACGGCAGGGGGTAATGTCCTTTGGATTGCCTCGTGTCATCATCGGCCTGTTTTTGTTGTTGCTTTTCATTGCCGCACCTTTTGTCGGTGTGAACATCGGTACCAGCCTCTCTGATACGTTCAACAGGTTTGGGATGAATGCCGTCATGGTCTTGGCTATGGTTCCGATGATCCATAGTGGCTGTGGCTTGAACTTTGGCCTACCGTTGGGAATCATAGCAGGCCTTCTGGGAGGGACGCTCGCCCTGGAGTTCAACTTTACCGGACCTGCTTCCTTTATGATGGCCATTGTCTTTGCGACACCCTTTGCCGTTATCCTCGGATGGGGGTATGGGCAGCTGCTCAACAAGGTAAAGGGTGGTGAGATGATGATCGCTACCTACGTAGGATTCTCCTCGGTGGCGTTCATGTGCATCATGTGGCTTTTGCTGCCGTACAGCAACCCCACCATGGTATGGGGGTATGCCGGCAAGGGCTTGCGTACGACCATCTCCACAGAGGGGCATTACCTGCATGTGCTCAATGATTTTCTCTCTATCCGGCTGACTGAACACCTGACCATACCGACGGGTATGTTCCTCTTCTTTGGCTTGCTTGCCTTCATCATGTGGGCATTCTTGCATACCAAGACAGGAACTGCCATGACAGCAGTCGGCTCGAACCCTATCTTCGCTCGTGCGAGTGGGATACATGTGGATAAGATCCGAGCCCTGAGTGTGGTGATGTCCACTTGGCTTGGGGCGTTGGGTATTCTTGTCTATCAGCAGAGCTTTGGATTTATCCAGCTCTACATGGGACCGTTCTACATGGCCCTTCCGGCAGTCTCTGCTATCCTGATAGGAGGAGCCTCTGTCAATAAGGCGACGATTACGAACGTCATAGTCGGTACCTTCCTATTCCAGGGAATACTGACCATGACACCTTCTGTGATGAACTCAATGATTCATACCGATATGAGTGAGGTAATCAGGATCATCGTCTCCAACGGTATGATTCTCTATGCCCTGACTAGAAAAACGGAGGCAGCCCGATGACACTCCAGAGAACTCCTATGCAGAAAGTGAAACGCTTTCTGGGAAACAATACAGTGACGATTCTATTTTTCGTGATTTGTGCCTTCGGCATACCGCTAAGCGGGTATTCGGCCAATTACCTTGTAAGTGAGGTTGTTGTCCGAATTGCACGAAACTCCTTTTTGATCGTCAGCCTCTTGATTCCCATCCTCGCTGGAATGGGGCTTAACTTCGGCATGACCCTTGGTGCCATGGCAGGCCAGATCGGCCTGATCCTCATCAGCGACTGGGGCATCGTCGGGATTCCCGGCATGCTGCTTGCCATGATCATATCCACCCCCATCTCCGTAGCGCTTGGTATCTGGTGTGGAAAGATCCTCAATATGGCAAAGGGCCGTGAGATGGTCACCAGCTACATCATCGGATTCTTCATGAACGGTATCTACCAGCTGGTGGTCCTCTATGGTATGGGAGCCATCATTCCCATCCGTTCGAACTCCCTTGTACTTCCCCGCGGCTATGGCATACGCAATACCGTCAACCTGATAGGGATAAGGAAAAGCTTGGACGGCCTTTTGATGATTAGGCTGTTTGGCATTCCCATTCCCCTGTTCACCCTGATCGTGATAGCCCTTCTGTGCATATTCATCCTCTGGTTCAAGAAGACCAAGCTCGGACAGGATATGCGTGCAGTCGGACAAGATATGGAGGTTGCCCGTGCAGCCGGTATCAAGGTGGAGCATACCCGTATCGTCTCCATTGTCATATCAACGGTGTTTGCAGGGTATGGTATGATCATATACCTGCAGAACATCGGGACCCTCAACACGTACAACAGCCATATGCAGATCGGTATGTTCAGTGTCGCAGCCCTTTTGGTAGGGGGTGCGACCGTAAGCCATGCAAAGGTACGTAACGTCTTCTTGGGTGTCATCCTGTTCCATATCATGTTTATCGTCTCCCCAATGGCAGGAAAGAACCTAATCGGTCAGGCACAGCTCGGTGAGTACTTCAGGGTGTTTGTATCCTATGGAGTCATTACTGTCTCGCTGGTCCTGTACGAAGTGCGCAAGAAACATGATCGGGGAATAGCAGGTCAGATCCTTGCTCAGGAACAGGGGGTAGAGGCATGAAGATAACCTTCAATAGGATATTTGTGATGCGAGTGGTGGCGATACTGCTTGTCTTGCTTTTGGCAGTGATGCTTTTCTTCATTGGAAAGCAACACACTGTCCTCTTGGACAACAAGACAATTACCGTCAACGGTGAAGAGATCAAGGCCATGAAGATGGTCGAGGTGCAGGTTGACAAGCAAAAACCCCTTGAGTTCGTCCCCCGTGACAGGGATAAGGTGGATGTGGTGCGACAAAAGCATACCATCACCGTCTCCTATACCGATGAGAACTGGGAGGAGATACGCATCACCAGGAAGTTCACAGTGCCTCTGATGGAGGATATGGTAATCATCTCCATCCCGACGCTTGTCGCCTATCCTGAAGCGCCGCAGAGTGTCTGGATGGAACGATATGAGATTCCTGCCTATGCGGTCCAGGCGGTCCCTGAAGATGAGGTTATCGTCACCGATGACCTTGCAGGCTTGATCTCCATGTAGGGAGAATCCACATAGCAAAGGACACCTTGCGGTATCCTTTCTTGTGTTCGGGTCCAGGGATATCAAGAAAGGCTCCTCATGAGTGAAGAGCCTTTCGCACGTTGTCAGTTGGTAAAGAAGTTGTCCCCAATGTCAGGGCGGAACCAAGCTCCGGGGAAGGAGATGTGCTTGACCCCCTTGTAGGCGTTCTTGTTGG
>CAYMRN010000061.1:0-8031 GCA_964392855.1 uncultured Sphaerochaeta sp. | reverse complement strand
GAAAAGGACCAAGTGTCACCACCGGATACTCGGGTATCTTCTCCTCGAAGGGGTTTACCAATATCCCCTACGTGCAGATGGGGTTTTCGAATACTGCTGAGGTCAGCCTAGCTGTCGACATCGAAACAGAAACAGACCTCCTGCTCAATGCCAAGTGGCGTTTCTCCCACCGCAATGATACTTCCTTGGCTGTAGGGGTTGTGGGTCAGCTTATAGATGCAGGGGCGAAAAAGGATCTGGCAGCCCAACTGTATTTCGCTTCCACCTTCTCCAGCTCCATCATTGACTTTCCTTCAAAGACTACGGTCCTGATAGGATACACCTTCCATGAAAACCTCAACTCCAACATAGACTTCGGCATTGCTTTCCAGACTCCGCTCTTCCCCACTTTCTTCAAGGAAAAGGTGGACTTTCTCCTGGACTTTGGCAATGTCTCCTACAGTCACAGCCCTTCGGTCGGGTATGCCCAGGACCGTGGCCTCGTGAACTTAGGGATACGCTTGCTTCCCCTTAAAGTCCTTGATGCAGTCTATCTTGCTGCCGACATACGGGCACTCGATCTTTTTGACCACAAGGGAAGGGCCTTGAGCCTAGCGATTTCCCTCTCATTCAGGCCCTCCTAGAAACATTATAGACGAGCTGAGCATAGTATGCAGAAGAGTGGCCCCCACAAGGTGTGGAGGCCACTCTTCTATTCTCTTCTATTCTCTTCTTCTTTCTTCGGCAATCACCGATCATTCAAATTCAAATACCTTGATCATATTCGTCTGTCCGGAACTGCCGACAGGAACCCCTGCAGTTATCACCACAGAGTCACCTTTCTTCACATACCCCTCTTTCTCCAAGAAATTTGGGGCATAGGCAAGCAAGGAGTCCACACTACTCTGCTCTTCAATGAGGATTGGGGTTATTCCCCAGGAGAGGGCCAGCCGCTGCACGACAGCAAGCACCGGAGAGAAGGCAAGAAGGGGCACACTGGGACGGAACTTTGCAATGAGCCTTGCAGTACTTCCCGATTGTGTAAAGCAAGCGATGAAGGAAGCTTGGACTGAAAGGGCGAGCTCCCTAGTGGCGAGCCCTACAGCCTCAGTTCTTGTGGAATTCTTCCTGGCCTGGGTACTCTCCATGGAGTAGAGCTGGTTAAATACCAGTCGCTGGAAATCACTGCTTCGTTCGGTTAGCAGGGCTATCCTGCTCATCGTAAGCACAGCCTGCAGGGGAAACTCCCCTGCTGCGGTCTCCCCAGAGAGCATCAAAGCGCTGGTACCGTCAAGGACGGCATTAGCCACGTCGTTGGTCTCTGCCCGCGTAGGACGGGGATTGTGCATCATGGACTCAAGCATCTGCGTGGCAGTGATCACAGGAACCCCATTTGCAATGCAGCTGCGAATGATGGATTTCTGGATGAGGGGGACCTCTTCTGCAGGCACTTCCACCCCAAGATCCCCTCGGGCTATCATGATGACACTGGACTCCTTGATGATGGATTCCAAAGCGGAAACCGCTTCAGGTTTCTCTATCTTGGCAATGATGGGTATGGTACGCCCGAACTTCTTCTGCATGAACGTCTTCAGGGCTTTGACATCATCTGCACTACGAACAAAGGAGAGTGCCACATAGTCCAGGTTATTCTCAAAGGCAAATGAGAGATCTTCCTCATCCTTCTCGGTAAAGGAACTGAGATGCATCAGGGGGACCTTGGGCAGGTTCACCCCCTTTCTGGGGTATATGATCCCATCTTCTACAAAGGTACAGTGAATGTCATTCTCTTCAATCCTTTCAACTATAAGGGAGACCAGCCCATCGTTGATAAGAATCTGGCTACCCGGAAGGATCTCCTGATGGAGATAGGGGTAGTCAATGCTGATGCGTTCCCTGGTCCCGAGGCAAGGCTTGGTGGATATGATCAGGCTCTCCCCTTTTTCAAAGGAGAGGGAGGGTTCTGCGAGTTGTCCCACCCTAATCTTCGGGCCTTGCAAATCCATAAATATGGCTATGGGGATTCCCAGTTTCTCACTGGCAGCACGCGCCCTATCATGACGAACTTGCTGTTCGGCTGCAGTGCCATGGCTAAAATTGAGCCGTATGACACGTGCACCTCCCTTGATGATGGACATGATTACTTCCATCGATTCTGATGCTGGACCGATAGTCGCAACAATCTTTGTATAGGTTCCCTGTATGAGCATAGTAGCCCCCTTATCCCTCTATCATCGTGTATAACGCTCTTTTTGTAAAGTTTTGTCCTATCACCCCAACGGGTGAGTTTGAAATAGTCCCCTATAGGTAGGCGAATCATCATCGTAGGCGATTGTACCATTTGACCAAAGGCTTATCATTATAGCCATGAAAGGAAGAAAAACCCAAGACCTGCTGCTAGTTGCAGCAATATTGTTGCTCAGCATTGTCTCCCTCATGCAGATAGGGAAACTCCACATCGACAGCTCTACCAATGCATTCATTCCTCAGAAGGCCCCAGTAGTGCAGACTAATGACGAGATAGAAGAGGCATTCGGTTCACTCGACCTCATCGTGGTCAACCTCTACAGCGAGGGAACCTCCATGCTTGGCCCTTCGCCCCTGGCTGTACTTGACCAGGTGACCAAAGCCATAGAGCCCCTGCCTCTCTGCTCGACGGTAACCTCGCTGACCAATACCGATCACCTCGGCGGTTCAGATGAAGGCCTTCTTGTAGAGAAGCTCTATGATAGTGGCGAAGCAAAAGCTCTGGAAAACTTACAGACGCGTATTGGGCAGTGGGGAGACCTCTACGAAGGCAACCTCATCTCACGCGACAGGACCATGGCTTCCATCATCGTCGAAGCTAAGGTAGGAGCTGACATGTCCCTGTTGCTTGACCAGATCAAAGCTGAGATAGCAAAAATCGACCTGCAAGGTCTCAGGGTATCGATGATCGGGCTTCCTGTGGTGACCGATGCCATAGAACAGAGCCTGATCACCGACTTGGCTATCCTTGCCCCGATAGTAGGGCTGTTGATTATCATCATCCTCTTGCTCTCCTTCGGCAGGTTCAGGGCTGTTATCCTCTCCCTATTCTGCCTGTTGGTCACGGCAAGCCTCATGCTCGGCCTTATGGCGGTCCTGCAGCTTACCTTTACCATGGCCACGATGTTGGTTCCGGTCCTGCTGTTGATAGTGGGCAGTGCCTACACTATCCACATCCTGAGCCACTTCTATGAGGAGGCTTCCAACTCAGAGGAAGGACAGTCACAGCAAGGGCGTGAAAGGATCATCTCCACGGTCGTCAAGAGAAACCGCAATCCCCTGATCATGGCCGGAGCAACCACAGCAGCAGGATTTCTTGCTCAGCTGACAAGCCCCCTAGCCCCATTCAGGACCTTTGGCCTTCTCTGTGCGATAGGGGTTGTCCTCTCCCAGCTCTCGGCTCTCTACCTCCTGCCGGCACTCATTCGCATTTTCTATGCAAACAGCCCTGTCCAAAAAAAGAACAGGAAAGCCCGTGAGAGGTTTGACCCCTCCCGAATCTTCATCCATATTGCTTCCAAGCAGGGCAAGCTCCTTATCATCCTGTCGGTCGTGTTTGTAACAGCCACGCTGGTATTGGTCCCCCGTATCCGTACAGGGACCAATATGCTAGCCTTCTTCAAACCCTCCTCAAAACTTGTACAGGACACCAAGCTCTATAACAGCAAGATGCAAGGAAGCGGCATCCTGACGGTGATGGTGAAAAAGGAAGGCAAATCAACAATTCTCCAGCCATCCTTCCTAACCTCCTTGGACGAGTTCGCCCAAAGCATGGAACAACGGGACGATGTGGGAGGAGTGCAGACAATCCTTCCGTTCATCAAGCGCATGAACCAGATAATGGGTCCCCAACAGGGTGATACCCTGCAAACAGATGAGGTGATGCCGGACTTTGACTTTTTCGGTGGATCCTTCGGCGCTGTTGAGGAATCGGAACTACCAGAAGGAGACGAGCAGACCATCGTCGTCGCCCAGGATGGAAGCTACTACGAGATCCCCTCAGACCCGGCAAAATATGGGCTTGAAACTGAAGAGGACCTGAGTCATCTCATAACCCAGTACCTCTTGCTCTACAGTGGAAACTTGGGCAAGTTCATCAATGACCCGATCGAGCCCGACTCCCTTCTAATGACCATAAGCATGCTGAAGACGGACACTCCTACCCTACGGAATATTACCAACACCATAGAGGAGCACTTCGGCTCGACCCTTCCTCCTGGCTGGACCATGGAGATTGGCGGAGGGGAAGCCATAAGCCTTGCCCTTACCGAACTGGTGACCCAATCACAGATATACTCCCTATTTGGAGCGCTCATCATTGTCTGGCTGCTAGTGCTGCTGCTCTTCCGTTCATTCAAGATGGCAACCCTTGGGCTCATCCCCTGCGTATTCGCACTGATGGGAATCTTTGCCTCCATGGCAATCTTGGATATCGAGCTTGATATCATCACCAGCCTGCTGGCCGCATTGGCCATTGGTATTGGAGTGGACTATGCGATTCATCTGCTTTCAGCATATGTAAGGATTGGAGCGACCCTCCCTGAGGAGGAGGTCTTTGCCGAAGTGATGAAGACAACAGGCAAGGCGATTCTTATCAATGCCGCCTCTGTCACCCTAGGCTTCATGGGCCTATTGTTCAGCCGCTTCACTCCAATATCGCGCATGGGTCTGTTGTTCTGTATCTCGATGGTCTTCGCTTCCTTGAGCAGCCTCACCGTCATGCCGGCCTTGCTGCGCCGTATCCGCCCTACAAACAGGTTGCTCATTGAAAAAAAGAAATAACATATACAAGGAGTTCGTATAATGCAAAAAACTATCCCTATAACCCTACTTTTGTTACTCATCCTGGTGAGCCCACTGCTCGGGACACCGCAACCGCAGGAAATTATGAACAAGGTCATGGAGGTGCAAAGCAGTGACAGCTCAGCGCTCGACCTCGCCCTTACCCTCATAGATTCCGGAGGCCAGGAACGGACCAGGAGGCTGCAGACCCTCTCCCTTACAGAGAATGGAAAGACTTCCTCCATAACGGTTTTCCTCTCACCCTCAAGTGTAAGGAATACTCGATTCCTCTCAGTGGAGAATGACCAGGGCAAGACCGACCAGTGGATCTACCTGCCTGCCCTCAAACGGGTCAAGCGCATTGCAGCAAATGAGGAGGGTGGCTCATTTATGGGAAGTGACTTCTCCTATGCTGACATGGCTTCAACCACCTATGACGCTGATGAGGCAACACACACCCTCCTGGAGGAGACCGAGACGACCTACAGGGTACGATCGGTTCCCTTTGACTCCTCCACCTATGGGAAGACAGAGACCACCGTCGACAAGGCTACCTATCTTCCCCTACAGGTAGATTTCTATGCCAAGGATGGCACAACGATGGAGAAACAGCTCAAGACAAGCCAGACCGACCAGATAAACGGGCGCTGGATACCTAAGGTAATAACCATGACCACCATCGCAAGTGGGCACAGTACTCGTATCGAGATCATCCAGGCCCAGTATGATATTCCGATGAACAGCAACTATTTCACCACAAGATTTCTAGAGACAGGGAGACCATAATGAAACGTATAGCACTCGTATTACTAGCTATAAGCTTGCTTGTAGGCAACCTATTTGCCTTTGCAGGCTTTGATGACATATTCGCTTCTGAAGTTTCCGACGAAGAGACAAACAAAAAGAGTGTCTCCGGTTCAGGTTCGGTAGGGGCCGAGTTTGGTTTGTTTTTGGATGATTTTACTTTCTCTGAGCAGCTTCTGAGACTAAATCTCCTTGCTGACAGTCCCTCCTTCAGTTCAGAAGCTGCTCTCTCATACAATGTGGAAAAAAAGGAGCTAAAGGCTGACAACATCTCCATAACCTCCTTCTTCGACTGGGGCCTCATCAAGGCCGGCCTACTCAAGGAGGAGTGGGGGTCGGGAGACGGAGTGCACGTAGTGGACGTTCTCAACGCCTTTGACTACTCCCAAGGGCTTTCAGATAATCCTATAAGCATGAAGAGAGCCGAATTGATGGTCACTTCCACCATCTACAGGGACCAGAGCTCCCTGCAGCTCTACCTCAAGCCGACATATACACCAGGACTCGCTAGTATGGAAAATAAGGATGATGACAGGTGGTCCTTGCTACCTGCGGGATTTACCTCTGCTGTCATCACTGAACCAAAGACAGATACCTGGGAGTATCTGCAATTTGGAGCACGGGGAAGGACCAGCATAGGTAGTGCTGACCTAGGCCTGCTCTACTACAGGGGGCACATGGCCCAGCCAGGTTATGGTAATTTTGGATATGATTTCACTGATCCAACAAAACCATTTATCAACAAAGCAGACATCATCTACACCCCCTATCAGCTCTTCGGAGCCGAAGCCACCTACATTCTTGGCCAGTTCACCTTCATGGCAGAAGGTGGCTATATGCTCAGTAAGGACACAGCAGGTACAGACCCGACCCTCTACAACAGCAAGTGGGTATACCTTGGGGGGGTGAGTTACCTAGAACCGATGAGTCAGTTGTATGTAGCCCTTATGTACAATGGACACTACACCCAGCATTATGATCTGGTTGAAAACAATCCTTTGGATGTAGATTATGGCCAAGCCTTTGACAATAAGGCGTATGGCAATACCATAACCCTGGCAATGGAGATGCCCCTCTTCCGTGAGCGGATGAACGTGCGTCTTGGTGCTACCTACCAGATCGAGTCAGAAGGCTTTGCCCTTCTGCCCTCTATTGCATGGCAGGTAAGTGATGATCTGCGCCTTGAGTGCAAGGCTGTTGTCTACGGAGCAATGGGTTCCAAGGATAGCCTCTTCAAGACATGGGATGATAACGATTATCTTGCCATTGGTGTAACACACTACTTCTAACGCCTATTCTAGAAAGGACGAGTGTGGTAGAATCCCCTTTAGGGGGATCAGATAGTGTTCATCATTGGAGACATTCTGCTTTTTCTTACTACCGCACTCGTATTTTCCATTACGTGTCTCTGTGTTCTCTTGCACGTTCGTGCAAAAGATAGCTATACTAGTGGGTTTTTGGCTATTCTTGTCCCTTTGACTTTTCAGATGTTCCTGACCATGCTCTTTGCCTACATACCCCGAGCCTACCCCCCAGAACTGCTTACAGGTACTGCCTATCGGTATTTCTGTCTTACGGCAACACTGGTCTCGATCTTCCTCACAACCTTTATGCTCTTTACCATGAGCCGCTATCTTATAGCCCTTCTGCCTGCGGGGGAGAAGGATAAGAGCTTGGGAAAAACTATCCTAGGCTTTTTGATCCTTGCTTTCCTCATCCTCAGTTTGCTGATCATCATAGGGAAAAGTGATGGGGACTGGATCTATGCGATGAACCTTACCTTCTTGTACCACCTATTCAGTGGTAGCGTATTTATGGTCATTCATGGCTTCATCTCACTCATGTTTCGAAAAAAGGCACATGGATGGGAGCAAGAGAGGCTGCTTACTGGCATCAGCGCCACCTTCATCCCCTTGTTGGTGCTTTTCCCCCTGGACCTGATCTTCTTCTGGAACCATACCTTCAAGTTTACCTATCTCAGTTTCTCAGCTTTTGCCATGTACCTCTACTACTTTATCAGCAGAAGGTACTTCCTTACCTATGAAGCTATCACGGAAACCTCAGTCTCACTGCAGGCCGAGTTCCTTGAAGAGCATGAAGTATCAGCTCGGGAGCAGGAGATCATAGCACTGCTGATACAAGGCCTGAGCAACCGCGAGATCGCAGAGAAGCTGTTCATCTCCCCGAATACGGTAAAGACCCATATCAAGAATATCTATGCAAAGCTTGGGGTCTCCAACAGGGTGCTGCTCTTCGCTCTGTTGCAGAAGGAGTCAAAGCTCTAGGTCCTCTTTGCAGCTTTGACAGACACCGGTGAGATAGAAGGTGTGGTCATGTATGGTGAATCCATGCTCGGATTCGAATTGACGCATCTGTTCTGTATAAAAACACCCCCCCAAATCAATGAACCTATGGCAACTCTCACAGTGAAACCAGTGA
>CAYMRN010000060.1:0-8067 GCA_964392855.1 uncultured Sphaerochaeta sp. | reverse complement strand
GAACGTGATGCAGTATTGGGCTGTCTCGATGACAATCCCTTTGTTCAGGAGGCCAGGATCAGTAGTGAGCGTATTATAGCTGAGGTCCGTTCGGTATCCTTCTGAGCAAGGGGTCAAAGGGCGAATAAAGCTAGGAATAACAGCAATAGAAGAAAAAGAGCAAAAGGAAGATAGCATGCTCTCCCTTCTAAGCGCTTTATTTGTTCCTGTATACCTTGTAAAGGTCATCAGCGATGCTGATGAGAGTCAGGAGCAAGTAGCAGGCTACAGCAGCTTTTGCTATGAGGGCCCACGTGGCAAGGTCATTTCTGAAGAAGCGGATGAACTCCTTATTCAGGGCATCCCACCTGGTCATGAAGAAGGCGAAATAGAGAGAGAGTGCAAGTTCACCCATGCTATTGGCCCAGACCAGGGGCTTGCTCCACTGCTTTCTGATAATTTTTATCACACTGACAATAAGGGTACCCAGGGAAAAGAGAAACAGACCCAACAGGAGAGCCTTGGCTGAAGAAGCTTGTAGCATGGGAATAGGCTCGGCTCCCTTCTGATAGATGGCCAACAGATCGGGCTTGAGGTAGAGCAAGAGAAATAGAGCAGAAAACAGGGAAGAGGCGATCATTTCAAGGAGGTTTTCCCCTTTTCTGATAGGTAGATTTGTTTCCATACAAAAAGGATACTCCATCTCGTGGGGAATCGTCCAGAAATAGAGGAAAGAAAAATTGACACCTATAATTTTCGGTGATACTATGTAGTTGTGGTGGTGAAGAAGGGGAATAACCGAAGAAATACCCTGAGTAACCAAGAAGCCCTCCATGGTGGAGGGTTTTATTTTTGCCCTGCAAATAGTCCTAATTTTGGACTCAAGAGAATATCTTGGGGAAATTGTAATAATGTTCATACCTGTTCGCATTCGGGCTGTGCTTGTACTGCAGGATGTCCTGTTTGTAATGCATATTTGATTCAATCGAACCTTTTTATTTCTACTGAGAGACACCATATCTCCTTTGTCTTTGTGTGGAATCTTTCTCTTGAATGGTAGAGAGAGTGTGTTTTCACTATAATGCAAAACAAAAAATCAAAATAAAACTTGATGAAGCCTCTATTGCAGACGTACAGATTTATTTTAATAATTTATTATTTAATAACATAAAACACTAATCTGATAACGTTTTAATAGCGTTAAATAACGATTTCTATGATTATTTCAACGTTTTGTTGACATATGAGCAATAATGCAATATACCAATAATACAGAGGAGTTAATGTTACGTGTACACCGAAATAGTAAAAATAATAGAAGGCGGTCTAGTTGGGGATAAGGAGAAAGTCCTGAATTATGCCAATATCCTAGCAGATAACATGGAGAAGCAAGGTGAAGTTGCTCTAACTAAAAAGATTCGTTCAATTTTGACAAACAAAAAAGGTACTCTCACATCACTCGATAGTTTTTCTACAAAACCAGTAGACACGGAAAGTCGTATGGATATTGTTGAAATTTCCACGCCACAAATTTCAAGTTCTCAAATTGTTTTGAGTAAATATGTTGAAGAAGAAATAGGAAGATTCATCGAAGGTTACAGGCGTCGAGATAGTCTTTTGCAAGCAGGGGTGGAGTTGTCTAACTCATTATTGCTATACGGGCCTCCCGGATGTGGAAAAACGACAGTGGCGCAGTATATTTCTACAATAACAGAATTGCCTCTGGTAACTGCAAGAGTGGATGGATTGGTTTCCTCCCTATTAGGAAGCACAGCAAAGAATATCCGGAAGGTTTTTGATTATGCTACTAAGAGAGAATGCATTTTATTTTTGGATGAATTTGATGTTATTGCCAAAAAAAGAGATGATAAAAATGAGTTGGGAGAGCTAAAGCGTGTGGTCAATAGCTTGATTCAGAATATTGATAGCTTAAACAATAATAGTATCATTATTGCTGCCACAAACCATCATGAACTGCTTGATCCTGCAATATGGAGAAGGTTCTCAAAAGTGATTGCGTTAGAAAAACCCCAGAAGGATAGTATTGGCAAACTTATAAAAATATTTCTTAAAAATTCAGACAATAGCATTTTAGGAAATGACAAGCGAATGGAACAGCTAGAAACTGCTTTTTTGGGGTGTAGCCATTCAGAGATTAGAACAGTTACCAGCAACGCAATCAGGAATTCCGTCATCAAAGAGAAAGGGCCCGTAACAGTGTCTGATGTGCTTCGTGAAATATATTTTCACAAACATCACAGTGTTGAGGATGAAGATGAATTGATTCGGTATCTTTTGCGAAACAATGCTCCCCATAAAGATATGTATGAGAATTTGGGAATCCCCTTAAGAAGGATTCAATCTATTTCAAAAGATAAGACAAAGGGAGCTTCCCCATGAAAAAAGAAAGAATCATAGAATTTGTCATTTCACTTATCTAAGGGGTATATGTAGACTTCATTTGTCTTGGTATTTGAAGCTGCAAGGACCTTTCTTGTACCAAAAATTGAAATCAATCAGAACTTTCTAGCCATTGGATTTACGTTAGGACCCTGCAAAGATGGTATGCTTGAGTATGCAAATAAGGAGGTTGCCATCTTGACAACCTCCCTCTCTACTCTCATATTTTTGGAGCCAAAGGGACTCGAACCCTCCACCTACTGATTGCGAACCAGTCGCTCTACCAGATGAGCTATGGCCCCAATTACATGAGATAACCTACACCCGTGGAGTCAAACTGTCAACTATTTAGGGCAAGGCTCGCTGCTAGGAACCTATCCAGATCCGTAAGAGGGAGTGCTTCCCTTTCTCTTTGTTTCTTCTTGGATACGTTCTTTTATGGCTTGTATCCCTAAAATACCTGATCGGCATGCCCTTTGGTGCGTGAACAGAAAATCTTCACCCTACCTATCTTTAGTCCAGGAAAAGGGGCCAGCTCAGACAAGAATTGGTGAAGTAGTCCTAGCTTTATTCCCTTACGCTTGGTATTGTTAGTAAAAATTGGAGGGGATATGGAACAAGCATTAGCATCCGACTTGACAACTTCACTTTTCAATACCGTTCCAGATCCTTTTTTCATCATCAGTGAGGATGGTACCTACCTTGAGGTGCTTGGAGGGACCGAACGTACCCTCTATGATGATGGCAAACCCATGAAAGGAAAAAACATCTACGATTTCATGGAGAAGGATTTCTCTGATTTTTTCATGCAAAAGATACGGGAAACCTTAGCTGGCAATACCCTCAACTGTTTTGAATACTCCCTTGATACAGATAAAGTCAATCTTCCCAAGCTCGAGGGTCCGGGAGGGAAGCAATGGTTTGAAGCACGCATGTTCCCCATGCCTAACCTGTATCAAGGGCTTCGTGTCGTGACAGCCATGATAATCAACATAACTGACCGGAGAATTTTGCAGCAACGCTTGCGGGACCTCTCCTATCTCGATCCTCTTACTTCCCTGGCCAACCGCCGGTACTTCATGGAACGCATAGCTGAGGAACTTGAGGAGCACTACGCAAATGGAACCAGTGTCCATGTGCTTCTCTGCGATATAGATCATTTCAAACAGATTAATGACCTGTATGGACACCTTGCCGGTGATGAAATCCTCAAGGGCTTTGCCACAGTCGTCCATCAGGTCCTGAAATTTACCCATACCATTGCCCGTTTTGGAGGGGACGAGTTCATCATCTCCCTTGTCGGGATGAACACAGCCCAAGTGCTGGAAAAATGCAATGAGCTTCGCCTTGCAGTGCAAGAGCATCCATTCATCCATAAAGGGGTCAGGATCAACGTATGCATCAGCATCGGTGTTGCTGTCGCTTCTCCCCTTGCTGATGACATCGACAGCTTGGTGGGATTTGCAGACAAGGGTCTCTATGAAGCTAAGAAACAGGGAAGGAATAGGGTTGTTTTGCTGGAAGAGAGTATCCTATAACGATGGTAGCAGATATAGTCTTCAACATTACAATTTTGCTGATCCTTAGCGTGGTGTACTCAACCTACCCGTTCAAGAGCCACAAGAAACACCCCTTATACAAACCCTTGGTGGGCGTTGCCATCGGTCTCTTTGGTATCCTTATCATGCTTTTCCCCATGATCATTGAAGAGGGGATCCGCTTTGATTCCCGCTCGATCATAGTGGGGGTTGGTGCAATGACCTTTGGCATACTCCCTTCCCTTGTGAGCGCTGCCATCATGTCCGTCTTTAGGATTATCCTTGGCGGCAGTGGAACCCTTGCAGGGGTCTCCATCATTTTTGTCTCTTTTGCCGTGGGCAGTCTCTGGAGTACATTCCGCTTGAAGAAAGTTTTGAACAGGCAACGGTATCTGGGCATTGAATTTTTCTTTGTCGGGGTGATTACCCACCTTGGGGTATTTTTCTGCCTGTTCCTACTGCCTAGGGAGATCCAATCCACAATCCTTCCTGTCATGGCAGTTCCTTTATTGGTCTACTATCCCATTGGGTTCTATCTGCTCTGTCTCCTGTTGTTTAACCAGGCACACAGGATTGCTACCATCGCCGAGCTCAAACGAAGCGAAAGGCGGTTCAAGACAATTTTTGAACAGTCTCCCATCGGCATGGCCCTCACCGACCTCATCACCGGTGAGATCAGGGACGTAAACCAGAGCTACCTCGACCTGCTAGGCTTGAGCCGTGAAGAGCTGATAGGAACCACTTGGGATACGGTAACCCACCCCGATGACAAGGACATATCTCTGGATATGACAGAGAAGATATGTCTGGGTGAGGAGGGACCTTTCAACTTTGACAAACGTTTTATCAGAAAGGATGGTTCCATTGTCTGGGGAAACCTCTCCCTCTGTATTTTCGATCCCTCCGATGAAGAGTATTCGCACTCCTTGTGCATGACTGTCGATATAACCGAACGCAAGAGCAAAGAGGATAAGATCCGCTATGCCAGTACCCATGATGCCTTGACCGGATTTTATAACCGCTCGCATTTTGAAGAGCATGTGCACAACTTCAACTCGGAGGGACATCTCCCCTTGACCGTAGCTTTCGGTGATGTGAATGGTTTGAGGATCATAAACGAAGCCTTTGGAAGGGAGGAGGGGAACCTGCTCTTGCAAAGGCTTGCCTCCATCATCAGGGAATATCTCAGGGAGGGCGACTATGCTGCACGAGTCGGAGGTGATGAGATAGCCCTGGTCTTCTTCAACACTACGAAGAGGGAGGCTGAGCTCATCATCAAAGATATCCGCTCTCGGATCTCTGGGATGCTGGTCATGAACTCGGTTCGTACCTCTGTCAGCTTCGGCATGCATGAGATGACCAGTGCCGATGATGATATCAATGAGGTTATCAAACATGCGGAAAAGGATGTCGACACACGCAAGCTCATGGAGTCCCCTCATATGCGCGGGCGAGCAGTCTATGCCATTATCAACACGCTGCATGAGAAAAATAGGCGTGAGGAGCTACACTCCCGTCGTGTCAGCGATTTTTGTGAAACTTTTGCCCTTGCCCTCGACATGGGCGAGTGGCAGGTATCTGAGATGAAGCTGCTTGGCCTCATGCATGACATCGGCAAGATTGCCATCAGTGAGATCATCCTCAACAAGGCGGGCAAGCTTACCGACAAGGAGTGGACTGAGATGAAGCGGCACCCTGAGATAGGGTACCGCATCCTCTACTCCGTTGAGGATATGGGCGGTCTCGCCTCCTATGTGCTTGCCCATCATGAACGCTATGACGGCTTGGGGTATCCAAAAGGTCTCATAGGGGAGGCAATCCCCCTACAAGCAAGAATTGTGTCCATTGTAGACGCCTTTGATGCAATGACCGGAGAGCGGACCTATCGGAAAAGCATTGCCCCGATCGATGCGGCTAGAGAGCTGAAAAAACATGCAGGAACTCAGTTTGATCCTTACCTTTCCAGAGTGTTTGTCGAGAAAATCCTCAATTTCAACTGGGAAGCACTCTCCTGAAGGCCAATAGGAACCCAAGTGCAACCCCGCTTCCTTGACAGCACCTAATTCACTGTTTACCCTATAGATATGGGGTTTGTCCCTTGTACATGATACGTTCGCACAACACCAAGGAGGTGCATATGGGAGTTATTACCATTTCGCGTCAGATGGGTAGTGAAGGAACCTATATTGGAAAGAAGCTAGCTAAGGAACTTGGCCTCAAGTATGTTGACAAGCAGGAACTCGGTACGATCATGCGGGAATACGGCTTCAGCTTTTTTGATGAGGTCTATGACTCCAAGCCGAACTTCTGGGAACGTTTTGATCTTGAGCGGGCCTCTACTGTAGATTTTCTTATCCAGGCGATGCAGGCTGTAGCAAAGGTAGGTGATGTCGTACTGCTTGGCCGAGGTGGCTTTGGCCTTTTTCAGGACTACGCCGATGTGCTGAATGTCCGCCTCCAGGCCCCTTTTTCCCTCCGTGTTGACAGGAAAATGCAAGAGCATGGATTAAAGAGGCTTGAAGGTGAGGCTCTGTTGCACAAGTTTGACCAGATCAGGACATCCTTCATCCAATCAGACCTGAATTTCAATGCACACGATACAGACATGTATGACATCGTCTTCAACACCGGGGTTGTCAAGGTTGACGATGCTGTGGCCTGTATTGCATCAGCCTATACTGAGCTTTTGAAGAACAAGCGGTTTGGCATTGAGCGCAAGGCAAGCTCCCTCACCGTCGATCCCCTGCTCCTCAAGCATGTCGAGACCATGTTGGCTGCAATATGAGAAATAGTGGGATCATCCTCCTCTCAGCTGGGGTGTTGCTCATAGGGTTTTCACTGCTTACACCCCTGCTCTTCTTTCTCATAGAAGCAGCGCTGAACAAAAGTTCTGATGCGAGCGTCCTGCTGCAGATGGAGCATGCCCTTCTCTCCTGCATTGGGTTGGCTCTGCTTATCCTTGGTTCCATCTTTTCGAAAAAAATCTCCCTGCCCATTATCATATCGTCTTCTGTTGCCCTGCTTGCACTAGCGGTTTCAGGTCGTGAGGGCCTGTTGGGCTTGATAATCACTGGATGCTATTACCTCTCGCTTCTCACCTCTTTTGGCTTTGCCATTGCTATTTTGCATACAAGTCACCCCTCTTATAAGTAGGGAGAATCTGGTCTTTGAGCAATTTATGTTCACAGTAAGAAAAGAAAAATACATATTTATACAATATTGATGAAAGTTTATGCAGAAACTCTGGTAATGATTGCATATTTCTGTATAATTATACCAAATTGCTCTTTGGAGGAAGCTATGGTTACCGCTGGTATCATTGGATCTACAGGATATGCAGGAGCGCAACTGGTCTCACTGCTTGCAAACCATCCCAACGTCTCACTAGCCTATTTGGGCTCATATTCCTATGTGGGAAAGAGGTTTTCCTCCATTTACCCTTCAATGCAGGGCAGCTGTGACATGATTTTGGAAAAAGATGATATCGAAGAGGCCAGCGATCGTTGCTCAGTCCTCTTTCTTGCGCTTCCCCATGGTCTGGCAAGCGAACGGGTAACCGCTGAAATACTTGAGAAAAGTGTCATCATAGATTTGGGTGCTGACTACCGCCTCCAGGACCTTTCTGTATATACCCAGTGGTACAAGAGCGACCATGGCAGTCCCAACCTCCTCAAGCAGGCGGTCTATGGCCTTTCTGAGCTCAAGCGGAAAGAGATCGCCAAGACGAACCTCATCGCAAACCCCGGCTGTTACACCACCTGCTCAATTCTGACACTTGCCCCTCTGGTAGCAGAGGGCCTGATAGACCTCTCCTCGATCATAATTGACAGCGCCAGCGGAGTGACTGGAGCTGGAAGGGTTGAGAAGACTGCCTCACTGTTTTGTGAATGCAACGAATCCTTCAAGGCCTATGGGGTGGCTGACCATCGCCATACACCGGAGATCGAGCAGGAACTCTCCCTTTTGGCCCACAAAGAGCTCATCGTGCAGTTTACACCCCACCTAGCCCCCATGAACCGGGGGATCCTTGCAACCTGCTATGCAAACCTTAAGGATGGCGTGGGAGAAGAAGAGGTAAGCAAGGCGTATGCAAAATGGTATGCAGGGGAGACTTTCATCCGCCTGATGGGTTCCTCCCTTCCAGAGACCA
>CAYMRN010000059.1:0-8146 GCA_964392855.1 uncultured Sphaerochaeta sp. | reverse complement strand
TCTGCCGCGACCCCTCTCCTTACTAAGGATGTGCCTCTTGTGGATATGCTCCTAGGCTTCACCAGCGGATCCTTTGGAGAGACGAGCGCCATCCTCATCCTTCTTGGGGGTTTGTTCATCATCTACAAGAAGGCGGCGAACCTGAAGATAGTGATTGGCTCGATAGGATCATTCCTTCTCCTACAAACAGTGTTCTGGGCCACAGGATTGCAAATTGCAACCGAAAGCGGTCTGCAGGCTGTTGCAAACCCCCTCGCCGCCCTTTTGGGGGGAAGCTTCCTCTTTGCTGCATTCTTCATGATCACCGACCCGGTCTCAGCATCGCAATCGACTGATGCGGGAAGATGGATCTACGGGGCGATGTTCGGCATCCTCACCGTCCTTATCCGAACCTTCTCCACCTGGGTGGAGGGGGTTACCTTCGCCATCCTCCTGGCCAACATGTTCGCTCCCCTGCTGGATACCCTCCTCAAGGACGCCAAGGCGAAGAAGAAGCTCAAGGCGACAGATGCCAAAGCGGCAAAGGTAGAGACAGCATGAAAACCAAAGCAACGTTTTATCAGAAACGCATCTACCCCCTACTGTTCATGTTCGTTGTGACAGCAGCTTGCATCCTACTCACCTCAGGGCTCTACCTGACCACCCAGGACAGGGCAATTGCAAACGAACTCTCCTTCACCCGAAGGGCTATCCTCGATGCCGGAGGTTTGGAGTATACCCCCACTACAGAGGGCATTGAAAAAACCTATAACGAGAAGATCCAGGCAGAGGGTGAAGGCAGCTACTATATTGCAGAAAGCTCTGAGGGCAAGCGCTACATCCTTCCTATGCAGGGACCCGGGCTTTGGGGGACCATAGCCATCATGGTGGGACTGGAAGAGGACCTCACCACTTTTTCAGGTCTTGCCATAGTCAGCCAGAATGAGACCCCCGGACTCGGGGGCCGCATTGAGGAGCCTTGGTTCACCGCCCAGTTCCAAGGGAAAAAATCACCGTTCACGCTGGTGAATGAGGGTACGGCAGAAGCTCCCAATGAGATCGATGCCATAACAGGGGCAACCCGTACCTCAGAATATTTCAGGAACCTGACCAACCGGGCTTCAACCGACGCCAAGCGCATCATCAGAGGAGAATAACATGGCCAAGAGCAAATTACGAAAGACCTTTTTTGAACCCTTGGGCAAGAACAACCCTGTCTTTGTCCAGATCTTGGGCATCTGTTCCACCCTAGCGGTAACCAACAAGCTGCAAAACACCATGGTCATGGTTTTGGGGGTCATGTTCACCACGGCCCTATCAAGCTGGACCATATCACTGCTTCGCAACCATATCCCTTCGCGTATCCGCATGATGGTGGAGACCATGGTAATTGCCACATTTGTCATCATCGTAGACATCGTCTTGAAGGCCTTCTACCCTGAGATGTGGAAACAGCTTGGACCCTATGTGGGTCTGATCATAACCAACTGCATCATCATGGGGAGGATTGAAGCCTTTGCCCTGCAGAACAAGCCGATGCTCTCGCTGGTGGACGGGCTTGCATCAGGGCTGGGGTATGCCTATGTGCTGTTGGCCATCGCCTTTATCAGGGAGCTGCTGGGTACCGGCAGCCTCTGGGGATACCAGATCCTAGGATCCTGGTGGACCAACTGGTCCATCATGATCATGCCACCAGGAGGATTCTTCGTGCTGGCAATCTTCATCTGGATCATCCGCGAAACCATCATGAAGGAGGAAAAAGCATGAACGGATCAATAATGCCCTTTGCAGTCTTCTTTGCTTCGATCTTCACCGGCAACATCCTGCTGACCAACTATCTGGGAATGTGCTCGTTCCTCTCAGTCTCCAAGGAGCTGAAGACCTCCACAGGCTTGGGTGTGGCTGTCATCTTCGTAATGGCAACCACCACCCCCCTGAACTGGCTTGTCTATCAGTACCTGCTCATACCCTTCGGCTTGGAATACCTGCGCTTCATCGTATTCATCATCGTCATTGCAGCCTTTGTCCAGCTGACAGAGATGGTCATCGAGCGCTACAGCGAACCGCTCTACCAATCCCTGGGAATCTTCTTGCCCCTGATCACCGTCAACTGTGCAATCCTCGGTGTGAGCCTATTCATGGTAATCCGTGAGTACAGCTTTTTGACCTCCTTCCTCTTTGGACTGGGCAGTGGCATCGGGTGGTTCATCGCCATCATCGCGATGGCAGGAATCCGGCAGAAACTGAAAAACGCCAAAATCCCCCCAGGGCTTGAAGGGCCTGGAATAACCTTGATAATTGCTGGATTCATGGCCATGGCCTTCATGGGTTTCTCCGGCATGATAGCCATTTCATAAGGAGATCATGATGGTAACAACACTATTGATAAGCATCGGCGTCATAAGTCTCATATCAGTATTCCTGGCCATCCTGATGGTCATCGCTGATGCCACAATAGGCAACTACGGAATAGTGAAGATATCCGTCAACGAGGGGACAAAGGAGTTCGAGGTGGAAGGGGGACAACCCCTGCTTAGGGCTCTGAACCAGGAAGGTGTCTTCATCCCCTCCGCCTGCGGTGGCCGCGGATCCTGTGGCCTGTGCAAGGTGCAGGTCGTCGAAGGCGGCGGGGAATACCTCCCTACAGAACTGCCTTGGATATCAGATGAAGAGAAAAAGCTGCATGTCAGGCTCTCCTGTCAGTTCAAGGTGAAGCGTGATGTGGCCATAGTCATTCCAGAGGAGCTTTTCCTCGTCAAGGAGTTCTCTACCGTGGTGGAGAACATCCGGGACCTGACCCATGACATCAAGGAAGTGAGGCTGCTTTTGAAGGAACCTGCCTCGATAACGACCAAGGCAGGGCAGTACATCCAGTTTGAAGTGCCCGAATATGGGGATTTGGATGAGAGCGTCTACCGGGCCTACTCCATGGCGTCCCCCCCGGGAGACAACACCCACGTTGAGCTGGAGGTCCGTCTGGTCCCCAATGGCATCTGCACCACGTATGTGCATGAACACCTGAAGGTTGGGGACAGTGTCACCATCAACGGCCCGTATGGGGACTTCTTCCTCAGGGAGACTGACAACAACATCATCTTCATTGCAGGAGGTTCGGGGATGGCACCCATCAAGAGCATCCTCCTGGATATGGAGGCCAAAGGCAGCAAACGCAAGGCCACATACTTCTTTGGGGCTCGCTCCAAACGTGACCTCTTCCTATTGGATGAGATGCGTGAACTGGAAGAGAAAATGCATGATTTCACGTTTGTTCCAGCACTAAGCGAACCTTTGGAAGAGGATAACTGGGAAGGTGAAGTGGGACTTATCACCGATGTGGTTCGTAGGATGGTAAGTGAAGCACCCTCCAGCGAAGCGTATCTCTGTGGTAGCCCTGGCATGATCGATGCCTGCATAAAAGTCCTTCACGAACTGAAAGTTCCCGAAGAGAATATCTTCTACGACAAATTCTCATGACCGCAAGGAGCCGATGATGAAACAGAGTCCAGAGTTTGATAGGATACAGGAACAGATGAAGCCGGGCGTCATCGCCCTAGACGGGTTTCTTGGTGACGATGAGCGGAAGCTGGTAGACATTATTGCAAGCGACAACTTGTGTGTACGCAAGCTCAACAGAACCCATGCCGACATTGCTACCAAGATGATACATTTCAAGGAGAAAGGGATAGCGGGCTTGGGCGAGTTCATCACCTTGGATGACCACTTTGAGGTCAAGGTCGAATCTGTACGGGGGCTGTTGCCCTCCCCCTTTGGGGGTCCGGGCATGTATGGCAAGATCAATACAACGGTGGTGAACAAGAAGCTGAACCGTCAGATAGTCTATACGGACCTGCATATCCACTTTATCGCTGACCACGCATTCTATGAGGGCAAGGGATCCCCTTTCAGGCTTGAGCCGGCTGACTTGATAGAGATCCTTGAGGTACCTGAGTCAGAGGAGTAATACCTCTGACACTGCTACTTTAACCTAGTCAATGCATCAATCCTCCTTGGGCAACCATACCAACAAGGCAAGGAGGATACAGAGTGCTGATACGATGAGTATTCCCATCCCCACCCCAAACAGGGTTGAGAACAGCCCAAGCAACAAGGCAATCCCCGCAGCCACCAAGGACTCAGCCTGCGACTCCACCGATAAGGCGGAGGCAAGCGAGTCCTGTTTCATGCGTTCGCTCACATAGGTGATACCCATAGGTTTCCGTAGGTTCTCCAGCAGATAGATCCCCAAATAGAGCACAACAGCAACAACAGCCCATGAAAGGTGCAGGAACAGGCCACTAGACAGCCCCAAAGCCAGTCCTAACAGCATTGTAACGTTCAAAGGTGCGGACAGGTGCCCGAAACGTTTGGCAAACACCCCTGAACGGCTTGAGACAAACGCTGTTGCAGCATAGAGGACAGCATAGACAAGCCCGACCATAAGGGCTGTCCTCTCTTCATTGCCAAAGCTTAACAGGAGGGGCAAGCTCAGAGCCAGGGTCTTGAGGATTGGCTGCAGATAATCCTTACATGCCTTGTAGTACCCGCTGTACAGGGACTGGTTGGCAATGGCCTTCATCAGACGTGGGTCCTTGACGCTGGAGACCAGGGAGCGCAGTACTGTCATGAAGACTTCCGGGACCTTGCGCTCATCGGCATGGTGAGGTCCGTCAAGGTTCTTGGGATAGGAAAGGATGAGAAAGAGGTTCAAGGTGTACGGTATGGTCGTAAACAAGAACACCGACTTGTATGACCCCTGCCAAAAGACCAGGACAGCAGCAACCAAGGCCGAGAGGGCTGAACCCCACTGGGACCATGCCCGGGTGTGTCCATAGTAGAAGGTGCGCTGGGAGTCCCACCCCTTGGAGTGCAGGTAGTCAAAGATCATCGCCTTATGGGTCCCGGTACGAAAGGCATCTCCAAAAGCAAAGGCGATCATGGCGAAAAGCAGTAAAAGGTAGGAAGAGACCGCATAAAAGATGAGAAACGAGAGGATGTATGATAGCAGTGAAAACACCATGGTAAGCCGCCGTCCCACTGTATCGGCGAGCAAGCCTGAAGGGATTTCCAGAATATTGATGCTGATCTCCCTCACTGCGTAGAGCGTCCCTATCTCAAGGTAGGAGAGCCCCTTTCCAAGGAGGATTAACAGAAGGAACGGTTCGAAGAACCTCAGGTTCTTCAGAAACCCATACATGCAGAACTTGTAGTACTGCAAGTTCTTGTCAAATATCTGCTCCACTTCCCTATGTGCCATACGTGCTACCTCCTAAGGCCATGCATGCCATTGTACGCCAAGTCTTTCGAGAAAGAACCTATAAAACATCATGAGCGAATGCCAGGGACTCCTGTCGAGTTACGTACGATAAGCTTGCACCGGTACTCCACCCGGGTCACCGCATCAGAGTCGGCCAACTTGGAGGATTTCTTTGCAATCTTATCGGCGATGAGCCGTATGGCACTCTTACCTACCTGGATGATGTAGTGTTCCACCGTAGTAAGGCTTACGCCACAAAAGGAGGAGGGATAGATGTTGTCGAATCCACATACGCTGTAATCTTGTGGAATACGAAAACCAGCATCACCGATGGCATCAATGACCCCATAGGCTACCATATCGTTGATAGCCACAATGGCTGTGACCTCGGGGTTCTCTTTCATGCATCGTTGGGCAAGCTCATACCCAGTCCTATGCTCGATATCCACCGTGTTGAGTTCAGTTGACGAGGGTATGTCTGCGGTAAACAGGGAGAGGTCATGGGCATCCCCTGCACGCTTGTACTCAGCCTTGAGCCCCTCATACCTACGCACCCTCGCACTGTGTTCGGTGTTGAGGCTTGTGGAAACATAGGCAATCTTTTGATGGCCAAGGCCTAGGAGGTGTTTTCCGACAAAGGAGCCGGCAGTGAAGTTATTCACATCCACCGTATCAAGGCCCGACTCGTTCTGCTTGTCCCCAACTGCAACTACGGGGACCGTCTCGTTCAGCTTCCGTGCCAGCTCAGGCTGCTGTGGGATCATGGCAAACACCACCCCAGCTATCATGGGGTCCATTGCGAACTCACAGATCTCCCTCTCTTTCTCGGTATCCCAATAGGTGGTAAACAACATGGTGTCGATATCAAGCAGGGTTGCCTCCTGTTCCATCCCCTGTATGAGCGTTGCAAAATAGGGGTTAATGACTGAAGGGCAGATGATGACCAACATTTTCTTTTTGTACTTGTCGCTACGCCTCTCATAGCCAAGTTCCCGAGCCAGGGCATATACCGTGTCTACGGTATCTGGAGAAAACCTGGAAAGGCTTTTTTTGGCCAGGATCATGGAAACGCTGGCAGCAGAGAGACCTGCGGCATCACCAATATCTTTAAGTGTGACTTTTTTCTCTTTCATGTTACCCCCTTGATCTTACACTATTTATTTAAGCACTATTAAGCAAATTTTGCAAGGAATAATGTTATACATTTAGATGGAATTTGTTTTTAACAGGATTAAATAGAGATTAAATTTGACAATAGCAAAATCGTACCGTACAATAGGGATTATAATGATAGTAAACATGTGAAGATTTTGCTAAAGAATGTTTAATAAACATGCTTACTATATAAAAAATCTGGAGGAAAGAATGAAAAAAGTACTTTTTGCTCTCATGATTCTTGTTTTAGTCCTTATGCCCATCATGGCCCAAGGCACACAGGAGGCCAAAAGTGAAGACAGTTACAAGCTCACCCTCAAAATGAGCCATGTATTCGCGCCCAATGAGCAGCTCACAAAATCCCTGAACATCGTCGTCGACAATATCAAAGAACGCACCGGTGGTGCTATCGAAATCCAGCACTATCCCCAGGGACAGCTCTCCGTCTATAAAGATGGCGTTGAACAAGTTGCACGTGGTGCAAAGTTCATTTCCGTTGAGGACCCTTCCTACCTTGGTGACTATGTAGCTGATTTCAATGCTCTGGTCGGTCCTATGCTCTATGACTCCTTTGAGGCATATGAGTACATGATCAATACCCCACTGGTGAAGGGCATGATCAAGGAAGTCGAAGAGAAGCACAACATCAAGGTTCTTGCCCTCGACTACATCTTCGGTTTCCGTAACTTCAAGACCAACAAGGTCATCACCAGACCTGAAGACCTCAAGGGCATGAAGATTCGTACCCCAGGCAGCCAGCTCTTCATTGATACCATCAATGCTATGGGCGCAACTGCAACCCCACTACCTTTCAGCGAGACCATCAGTGCAGTTCAGCAGGGTGTTGTAGACGGCTTGGAAGGAACCATGGATGCCTACGGGTCCAACGGAAGTGCTGAAGTTGCAAAGAACATGGCCTTCACCAAACACTTCCTCGGAACTTGTGGTGTATACATCAACAATGACCTGTTCAACAGCATCCCTGAAAAATACCGCACTATCATCCAGGAAGAGTTCACTAGAGGTGCTGAGCACATGAAGAGTGAAATTTCCAATAACTACGAGGCCACCAAGGCAATGCTCGAGGCTAAGGGCAACAAGTTCAACGAAGTTGACTACCCCGCTTTCGTCGCTGTCGCAGAGCCCGTATATGCTAACATGAAGGGAGTAACCCCTGGGATCTACAAGAAACTTCAGGCTGAACTTGCAAAGATGAACAAGTAGTTTTTAGTTTCATACAGGCCGACCACTTGTACCAACCAAAAGATTTTTGTTGTGTGCAGGAGGTCGGCCTATATAGTATATCCAAAGGGGGTGAAGCAATGAAGCAACATGTCAGAAAGTTCTTTCAAAACTTCGAAATCATTTTTTCTAGCACGTTTCTTATCATCACAACTGTATTAGTCATGATGAATGTCATATTGCGCTATTTCTTCAATATGGGCCTATATTGGTCCGAAGAGGTTGCAACAGGTTGCTTTGTTTGGAGCGTATTCCTCGGAGCAGCCGCTGGGTACAAAATCCAGATGCATGTAGGTGTCGACATGCTCGTCAACATGTGTCCTCCAACTATGAAAAAAACCATTACCATCATCGTTGATTGCATCCTCTTGCTTATCAACGGGTACATTACCTATATAGCTGTTATCTATCTGAGCCTCTCCTATAAGAAGCCTACACCGGTACTCAATATCTCTACCGCTTACATAAGTGCCTCCATCTTGGTTAGTTTTGCCCTTATGACGGTGTATTCGATTG
>CAYMRN010000058.1:0-8165 GCA_964392855.1 uncultured Sphaerochaeta sp. | reverse complement strand
GCGGCCTTGATGGATTGCATGATTGTCCTCCTATCGGCATATCCTTAGGCCTTTATTATAGGGGTGCGATATCTGTACGTTCAAGCGTTATTGGAGTCAAGGGGTCTAAGGCAAAAGATACGAGAGGATTGCAGTTTATTACAATTCAGGTAGGCATGTGGAGTGGAAAGTTAGCAGGATACACTGTTTTGAAGCAGGAAAGTTGAAACCCTAATGGTGTTTTCTGGGTTTCAACTTATTTGCAAAATCTCTGAGTAAAAAAAGCTCGTAGAAAAAAAGTCACTCATTCGTTTCAACGGGATTTGTACCAAATCATATTGCAGTTTTTTGGTTGCCGTACATCCAAGTCAGGAGGAGCTTGCTCCAGTAAGGAAAGCCCTGATCCTAGGGGCAAACATCTGCGCCAGCTGTATCGAGACAATGAGTTTTACGGTGTCACCTATCAGGAATGGGAGCATGCCTACCTGGATGGCTACTCTCCAGGAGAGGGAGCGGTTGAATTTGAGAAAAGGTACGCCTACAGCGTAGATGGCTAGTGTAGCCAGCGTTCCAAACAGAATGCATAGCAGCAGGTAGGTATTCTTGTCCCTCTTCGTTTGTTGTGCATCGAAAGAAGTCTCCTCTTGTCTGTCTCTGCTGCCGAAGACGCCCTTGTTTGCATAGTTTCCTGCTACGCCAGCAAGCAGGGCAGCAGGCAGCAGGCCGAAGAGGAATCCCCCGGTCGGACCTAGCAGAATGCCAAGGCCTCCTCCGGCGGTGAAGACCGGCAGCCCTACCGCACCTAGAAGCAGATAGATGCCGACGCTTCCAAGCCCTATCGCCGTCCCTCCAAGCAGGGATGCACTGATGACAAAGAGTGTCTGCAGTGTGATGGGTACAGGAGGGAGGGGGAAGCGAATATATGCCCCTACCACGATCAGTGAGGCGAATAGTGCTGTCAGGACGGTTTTTCTCATGTTCATGGGAGGAGGGTACCATATTCTTTTTTGTATTGTAAACTTGAATTTGGTTGACAATCAGGATACGATTCCTGCATGAATACTTCCCTAGCAGTGCTCTCCTATCTGAGCCGTCATCAGGACCAGTATGTTTCGGGGCAGAAGCTTGCCTCTGAGTTCGGGGTAAGTCGCTCTGCCATCTGGAAGGCGATAGAGAACCTCCGTGATGAAGGGCATCTTATCGATGCAGTAACCAATCGCGGCTACCTGCTTATCCAGCAAGGATTGCTGTATGACAAGGAGAAGCTCAGCTCTTTGTTGCCCTCCCTGCCCATTCATCTCTTTGACACCATAGACTCCACCAACCGCTATGCAAAGCAGCTGGCAAGTGAGGGGTGTCCGACCCCGACACTGGTGCTTGCCCATAGCCAAAGCGGGGGAAGGGGGCGCCTGGGACGGGATTTCTCCAGTCCCAAGGGGGGTATCTACCTGAGTCTGATACTCGCCCCTCCCCCTTCCGTTTCCTTGGCCTCCCTGATCACCAGCGCAGCGGCTGTCGCCAGTGCGCGTGCGATCGAAGAGGTATGCTCGATCGTGTGTGGCATCAAATGGGTAAACGACCTCTTCTATGATGGCCTTAAGGTGGGCGGCATCCTCACCGAAGGGGTGTTGCATGTGGAGAGCGGAAAGCTCTCTTCCATCGTGGTGGGAATCGGCATCAACTTCTCCACTCCCATCCAAGCCTATCCACCCCCGCTTCGCCCGATAGTCACCTCCCTGTACGGAAATAGTTCCCTTGTCCCCCAGGATGTTGATGCCTCGACCTTGGTGGCCCATCTGGTCACTGTGCTCATCGGCTACTCCAATACCTTGGCAGAGCGTTCTTTCCTCCCTGAGTATCGCTCCCGTTCTGTCGTCTTGGGTAAGAACATACAGATCCTTGGCCAGAGGAAAGTGCGCAAGGCCTTGGCCGTCGCCATCAATGATGATGCCCACCTGGTGGTTAGGACAGAAGATGGGGAGCAGGAGATTCTCAGCAGTGGGGAGATCAGCATCGGCCTTGATGCATGAGTTTGGTTTATAGTATAGTTCTTGCTACTTGCACGAAAAGGAAAACACTATGCTTGATACGGTACGTCAGTCTTGGAAAGCACTCGTTGAGAAGGAGCTTGCCCTATATGCACTTGCAATCCTTGGGAAAGAGGTGGACCTGCCCCCGCTGGCTGTCCAGACCCCTCCCAAGCCTGAGTTGGGGGATCTTGCCTTCCCCCTCTTCGCCTATGCGAAAATCCTCAGGACAGCTCCTCCGATGCTTGCCACAGAACTCAAGGAACGGATAGAAAAAATTGCTGATCGTCCCTTGGGCGACCTGCTCGTGGCAGGTCCCTACTTAAATATCCGTATTGACATGTCAGCACTGGCCACCTCGCTTTCCCGGGCAATTGCAGAGCAAGGGCCTCTGTACGGTACAAACAGGAGCCTTGAGGGCAAGAGGATCACCGTTGAGTTCAGCTGCCCCAACACCAACAAGCCCCTTCACTTGGGGCACATGCGCAATGACAGCATCGGAGAGAGCATTAGCGCCATCCTGAAAGCAAATGGGGCGACTGTACGGAAGGTAAACCTGATCAACAACCGCGGGGTGCACATCTGCAAGTCGATGCTTGCCTACCAGAAGTTTGGCAATGGCGAGACCCCTGAGTCCACCGGCATGAAAGGCGACCACTTTGTCGGCAAGTACTACGTCAAGTTTGCCGCTTGGGCAAAAGAGGATCCCAGTGCCGAACAGCAGGCCCAGAAGATGCTGCAACTGTGGGAAGAGGACGATCCTGTTGTGATGGACCTCTGGAACAAGATGAACAAGTGGACCCTCGACGGCCTTGCTGAGAGCTATGAGACGATGGGCATCAGCTTTGACCACTATTACTATGAGTCGGAGACCTATAAGTATGGCAAGGACGAGATTCTCAAGGGCCTGGAGAAGGGTGTCTTCTACAAAGAGGAGGATGGCTCGGTCTGGGTTGACCTCGAGGCGGTTAAGCTGGACAAGAAAGTGCTGCTCCGTAGCGATGGAACGAGCCTGTACATGACCCAGGATGTGGGCACCGCCATCATGCGGCACAAGGACTGGCCGTTTGACTCCCTCATCTATGTGGTTGCCAGCGAGCAGCAGTACCACTTCAAGGTGCTGTTCCATGTCCTCGTCCTGCTTGGATATTCCTGGGCGGAGGATCTGCATCACCTCTCCTATGGTATGGTCAACCTGCCGGAGGGAAAGATGAAGAGCCGTGAAGGCACTGTCGTTGATGCTGATGAGCTAGTTGCACAGCTGACAGCTCTGGCAGCCGGGGAGATTCGTGCAAAACAGCGTGAGGATCTGGTGGGGGATGTGGGGAAAACCTCTTCCTCGATCGCTTTGGGCGCCCTGAACTACTACCTGCTGCAGGTAAACCCGCTCAAGGACATGATCTTCAACCCTGCTGAGTCCATCTCATTCAATGGGAACACCGGCCCCTACCTGCAGTATATGGGGGCCAGGATCTCCAGCATGCTCCAGAGGTACGAAAGTGAGGGTGGGGACAGGAGCAAGGTCTCCTTCGACAGCAGCCTGCTCACCCTCAGTGATGAGCGTGAGCTCATCAAGCAGATCGCCCTCTACCCTGAGGTGGTTGCCCGCTCCGGCTCTGAATACGACCCCTCGCTCGTATGTGCGTTCCTCTATGAGCTTTCTCGCCTGTTTTCCCGTTGGTACCATGACAACCCGGTCCTCAAGGCAGGAAGTGAGGAGCTTGTCCGTGCAAGGATTGAACTCTCCTCCATGGTCATGCAGGTCCTCAAGAATGCATTTGCCCTGGTAGGCATTCCCTTCTTGCACTCCATGTAGGCTCACTGCCCCTTGTACAGGGTGCAAAAGCTGCTGATGAACCTCTCCTCTCTCCAGGGCAGGTCGGCATCCTTGCCGACCAGGGTCTTGGAGAGAAGGTTCTGCACAGTGGAACTGAACATCTCGATCGCCAGGTCCAGATCCTCAACCTCCAGCCTTCCTGTCTCTGCAAGCTCCTCAATGAGGACCCTGCTCTGTGCGTCAAACATCTCCGATAGGGTGCTTGCTATGGAAGAGGCTTCCGCATGGATGAACTTCTCCCTCTCGATGATGCGGTAGAACCACGAGAGGGGCTCTGTGGTATAGACATCATGCCAGTGGTCCATCGCCCTGAACAGGACATCGCTAGCCTGCCCAAAGAAAGGGATGGTTATCTGCTGGGAATAGGCGAGTTTCCTGCAGTAGGCGAATAGCGATGCCATCATCTCCTCCCTGCTGGAAAAATGATGAAAGACCGATGCTTTTGACAGGCCGTTCTCCTTTGCCAGTTGGGCTATGGAGACGTTGTCGATTCCCCTCTTCGACCCGAGTTCCAAAAGTGAAAGGATGAGCCTTTGTTTGGTTGGTAGAGTATTCATACCCAATACTAACCTATCGGTCGGTTGGTTTTCAACTCCCTTTTTGTTGTTTTTTAACAAATTATCCCAAAACAACCTTGAAGTTCATCCCACATGCATGGTATAAGGGTAGGGCACAAACTAAATGTAAGGATGCAAATCGATATGTACGCACTTGTAGAAATTCTCGGAAAACAGTACAAAGCAGTCGAAGGTCAGACCGTTCGTGTTGATTACATCAGCAAGAAAGAGGAAGGCTCTTCTCTCGAGTACGAAACAGTTCTCGCCATTGTGGATGAGGACAATGCGAAGTTTGGCACCCCCTATGTAGCAGATGCTATGGTCAAGGCGACCCTCAAGGGAAGTCTCAAGGGTGACAAGATTAGGGTGTTCAAAAAGAAGCGCCGCAAGGGATACACTAGGACCCAGGGTCATAGGCAGAAGTATTCACTGATCACAATCGATCAGATTATCGCTTAAGGAGGAAGGAATATGGCAACAAAGAAAGGTGGCGGTAGCAGCCGCAATGGTCGCGATTCCAACTCACAACGCCTTGGCGTCAAACGCTTCGGTGGACAGCAGGTAAAGGCCGGTGAGATTATTGTACGTCAGCATGGGACCAAATTCCATCCTGGTGAAAATGCAGGACTGGGTTCAGACTATACCCTGTTTGCAAAGGCTGCAGGTACTGTATTGTTCCACGAAAGGAAGAATCGCAAGTACATCAGCATCATAACTGAGTAGTTTCACCTACCGATATTGGCCGTATGGCCTGAGTAGAAGAACGCATGTTTGGATTTTCAGACGAGACCTATATTGATGTTGCCTCCGGAAACGGAGGCAACGGTTGTGTTTCCTTCCGCAGGGAAAAATATGTCCCCAAAGGTGGACCCGACGGCGGTGATGGCGGGCGTGGCGGTGATGTTGTCTTTGTAGTGAAGAACAACCTGAGGACCCTAGGCCATCTGAAGATGGTACGCTCCTATCGGGCTGAGAATGGGCGTAATGGCTCTGGGGAACGATGCTATGGCCGCGATGGCAAGGACATTGAGATTCCTGTCCCCCCGGGAACCGTGCTTAAGGACCCCAATACGGGCGAACTCATCAAGGACCTCACAGGTGAGGAGCGATGGGTGTACCTTAAGGGTGGGCGAGGCGGCCAGGGCAACTATCATTACAAGACCTCCGTAAGACAGGCTCCCAGGTATGCCCAACCAGGCCAAAAGGGTGTGGAGCTGCGTGTTGGCGTAGAGCTTCTGGTCCTTGCCGACATTGGCTTTGTAGGGTTTCCCAATGCGGGAAAGTCTTCCCTGCTCAATATGCTCACCAATGCCCGCACGAAAGTTGCCGGGTATCCTTTTACGACTAAAATCCCACAGTTGGGCATGTTCCGCTATGGTGACCACGATATTGTGCTTGCCGATATCCCCGGACTATTGGAGGGGGCGAGCGAAGGTGCGGGCATGGGAATTAAATTTCTCAGGCATATAAACCGCACTACAGGGCTTGCTTTCCTGATAGACCTCAGTGATGACCGCTATCTTGAGGCCTACGATATTCTCTGTAAGGAGCTGGAGGCCTTCGAACCTTTGCTTTTGGAGAAGAAGCAGGTTATCCTTGGTACAAAGCTCGATGAGCCGGGAACCAAGGAGCGCCTTGTGGAGTTGCAGCAAAAGTATCCCGACAAAGAGGTGATAGGAATATGTGTCTACCTGGACATCGGTATCGATGAGGTCAAGCGATCGTTCATCAAGATGGTGGGGGATACGGAAAACCCGACTCTCCAGGCCATTGGTGACAGTGCTGCAGGCGGTTTTACCACCAGTGTGGACTTGGATGCCGAGTATCCTGACGAACCTTTCGAACTCTAGGGGGAAGAGGTGGTCAAGCGAGTCCCCACTGCAATGGTGGGAGGAAGTTTCAATCCGGTACATCTTGGTCATCTGCACCTGATCCATACGGTGGCAACCACCACAAGGTACCGCCGGTTCATATTCATTCCCGTAGCCCAAAACAATTTCAAGCGCGATGCTTACCTTGCAAAAGCACATCACCGTCTTACCATGCTGCACCTCAGCTTCGCCTCCTATGCGAAGATCTATCCTAATGACCCTCCTCTTGAACTGTTGAGCGACCCTTGTGAGATTGAGCGGGGAGGGGTCTCCTATACCTACGATACGGTCAAGCACCTCTATCTGCAGTACGGCATCAAAGGGCGGCTTGGCCTCGTCATGGGTGATGACTTGCTTGCAACCTTGGAAGAGTGGCATGAGTATGATGAGCTGAAGGAGCTGGTCTCCTTTGTGGTGATCCGTCGTGACAGGGAGGCCACTGCCTTTCATGACAGTGCCGTGGACCTTGAGTATATAGACAATGTTCGCCTTGAGGACTCTTCCACATCCATTCGCCAGGCATGTGCCCGCTTACAGGGGGATGAGGCCCTTCCCCAGAAGATCCGCTCGCTGATGCCAGAGGAGGTTGCTGCCTATGTTCAGCAGAACAGGCTTTATCGCTCTTGAGGAGGAACTCGCCTCCCTGATGAGTGAGAAGAGGTTTCTGCATAGCAAGGCAGCTGCCGATAGTTCTTTGAGCCTAGTCCGGCAATATGGGGAGAGGCTCGATCTTGATCTCTGTTACAAAACTGCCCTCTTGCATGATATTGCCAGGGAATGGAGCGATGAGGACCTCTTCTCCTATGTCAAGGTGCATGACCTTCAGCTGGAACAGGAAGAGATGGAGTATCCTCTCCTCTTGCACGCACCTGTGGGTGCTCACCTGCTGAAAGGACAAGGCTATGAGGACCCCCTCTCCCTTGCTGTGCGGTACCATACGCTGGGAAGCCCTGCTATGGGGCGCCTTGGGCTTGTGCTATACATCGCTGACTACATCGAGGTCGGTAGGACCCATCTCACCGATGCGACAAGGAAGGCCCTGCGGTCACTGCCTTCCCTGGAAATGATCTGTCTGGAAATCCTCAGGATGCAGCAACGATACCTGCTTGCCAAGGGAAAAAGACCAGCCGGATGCTCTGAAGACCTCAAGAGGTTCCTGCTCGCAGGTGGCCGTCTATGAAGAGGGTCTTCCTGCCACAGATCCTGCTCCTTTTGTCTTTTTTGTTTTTTCTCCTGGGGTGTTCCTCTCAGAAGACAGAGGCATACTATGGCTTTTTCGGTTCCAGCAGTGTTGTCCTTGTCATCCAGGGGGACCACTTGGTGGTGATGCATATCGGCCCCTCGCTCGTGGAGGGGTATGCCGAGGCAGAGGGCCTCGATCGTAAGGCGGCGCTTGAGGAGTTGGTGGGCATTCCTGCCAAGGGGTATTTTGGGACTGATGAGTCATCACTTGCTGAGGTGCGCTCCCTCATTACCACGATTGCCGCTGAGAGCCTTGGGATAGCTCGTTCCGAGGTGACTGATGAACTGGCTCTGAGCGCTCTACACAGCAAAGCTGGCGACTTGAGGAAAACCCCATTCGTCAGTACACTGAAGATGTTGACAGGCTTTCCCGACGGGTTGGCCTTGTTGCAGAAGATGAAGGCTTGCCACACCTATGATGTGGGGCAGTTTGTTGGTATAGATACGGAAACTGATTGGAAGCTATTGAAGGACTACCTGGGCCGATGGCTTCTAGGTGCCTTGCTTCTTGAGTGAAGGAGAACGATTTGATGGATACGACGGTAGCGGCCAATGCAGAAAGACTTGGCCAGTTCTTAGAAGACCATAGGTGCACGAATGTCAATATCCTGGATATTGCAGGGGAGTGTTCCTGGGCAGATTGCTTTATCAT
>CAYMRN010000057.1:0-8273 GCA_964392855.1 uncultured Sphaerochaeta sp. | reverse complement strand
CTGCAACAGGCAGGACAACCGAAGCAACTCCAGCTTTCTGGGCATACCGCACTTGGATGGCGGTAACCGAGTTCAACGATGCTATGAGACCCAGTGAAGGCTTGCTCGGATTTTCTCCCTCGCACAGGTGTCCTGCTAGGGCCAGGGTCCCCACATACAGGATCCTGGTCTGCAAGGACCTTGCTTTCCTTACCACTATGCGCATGTCCTCATCGGTCTCGGCATCACAGACTACAATCCGAGCCTGGGGGAAACGCAAGGAACCAGAACGTATCTGCCCAAGCGAGATGTGAGCGACCGGCTCGTCATATGCTCTGGCGAGCAAGCTGACCAGGTTGTCCTCGCTAACTGCCTTGATCGGGTCATGGGCATGCTCTGTTTCCAGGATAGGCAGGCCGTTAAGATACTGCCGACCGTTGAGGGTCGTCCTGCCAAGGGATGGCAGAGCAGGGGCTACCAGTACCAAGGCGCTTCCATACAGGGCATCAAGGGCCTTGATCTCAGAGGCAATGTTTCCCCGCAGGGTTGAGTCTATCTTTTTCATGACCACGCCAAAGGAATCAAGATCCAAATGGGCAAGGGCCTTGCCGATGCGAACAGCAGCCTGCTCCTCACTGCAGTTCCTCGATTCGGTATTGATGACCAGACTCACCCCTTCGCTGACCTCGGCCTCTGGCTGGAATGTCACGTAAGTCGCCTTACCCTGCCTCGTAAGTTGTAAGCCTGTGTCATTGGCTCCGGTAAAATCATCAGCTACAATCAGATACAAACTCACATGAGCACCCCTTCTTCTGCCTATAATACCCTCTGGGAGCGTGTTGTCAAGAGATCCTTTAGCAATTCATCACTTTACACAGCCCAAGGTTGCCCGTACTATATCAGGTATGAACACCGCCACTGCAAAAAAACTCTCAAGCCTGTATAGCCATTACACCGTAAGCATCCGTGACCCACTATGGAAGGATATTCACCTCAGTGAGGAGCTCAAGCGCATCTACCGCACCCCACTGGTACAGAAGCTCGGCAGGATAAAGCAGCTCGGGCCCACCTTCCACCTCTACCCGGGGGCAGTGCACACCCGACTGGACCATAGCCTTGGGGTGTATCACATCAGCCATACCATCCTCACCAACCTGCTCAAGCAGGCCTTGAGCAGTGGGGAAGAGACACTGCTGAGTGAAGAGGGGATGAGGACCTTCCTCTGTGCAGCCTTGCTGCACGACATAGGGCACTTTCCCTTTGCCCATTCGCTGAAGGAGCTGCCCTTACGATCCCATGAGGCTATCGCAGCCACACTCATCGAAGAGGACCGCCAGCTCTATGACGCCATCATTGAGAGCGGGTGCACCCCTTCACTGGTGGCAACCATCATCGACGAAAGCCTTCCCAACAGTGACAAGGAGATAGAGTTCTATCGCAGCCTGCTCTCCGGTGCCCTTGATCCCGACAAGCTGGACTACCTTAATCGTGATGCCTTTTTCTGCGGGGTCCCCTACGGTATGCAGGATGTCTCCTACATAACCGACAAGCTGATGATCCATGCAGGCAAACCGGCTCTTCCCTTCTCTGCTGCAGGATCTGTGGAACACCTCTTGTTTAGCAAATACCTGATGTACAAGAATGTCTACTGGCATAAGCGGGTTCGCAGTGCCACTGCCATGATCAAAAAGGCCCTGCTCTGCTCCCTGGAGGAGGGTGTCCTCACTCCAGGGGACCTCCATGTCCTTGATGACGAGCAGTTCTTCACGCTTGCTGATCAGAAGCATTACAAGCCCCTGTCCCTATTCTCACAGGTAAGGGACAACAATATGCTCAGTTGCCGCTTTGAAGAGGACTTTGATGAAAATCGTGCCCTGGACAGGGGCGCATCCTCTTTGCAAGAGCGCATTAGCATTGAGAGCCGCCTCTGGCAAACTCTCAGGTACACCTATGGGTACAAGAGTCTGGAAAGCTACCAGGTGATCGTGGACATCCCTGAACCTATCAAGTTTGAATCGGACATCCCCCTCATACAAAAAGATGGCACGGCCATTGCCTTTGACAAGGTTGATACGGTTTTTTCACAAGATGCAGGAAAGGTCTTTACAAAAAACCTCAGAAAAACCAGAATCTTCACACCCTCCTACGTGACACGCGAAGCAATCCTGGGGGCATTGGAGTCCTAAAGCGATGTACCAGATTTCCCAAAAAATCCCCTATACCACTCTCATTGGGGGGGACATCCCCCCTTGGGTGATGCGTTTCATCAAACATACAGGCAAGGCGATCAACACCTACTCCATGATACGGGAGGGCGATAGGGTCCTGCTCTCGGTGTCCGGGGGCAAGGACTCGCTCGCCCTCGCACTCGCCCTCTCGCTGAGAAGGAAGTGGATGCCCATAGAGTATGAGCTGGAAGCCCTGATGATAAACTGGAAGGAACACCCCATCCCTGTAGAGTTCCGGTCTGAACTGGAGCAGTATTTTGCAGCCTTGGACATCAAGTTCGCCATTTTTGACGAACACCAGTACCCCCCTTCCTTCAAAGGGGAGTTCAACTGCTACCTCTGTTCGCGCAACCGCAGACGCATCCTCTTTGAGGAGTGTGAGAAGCGAGGGATATCCATCATCGCCATGGGCCACCATCTTGATGACCTGGTGGAGACAAGCCTGATGAACCTCTGTTTCCGAGGAAACTTCTCCACCATGCAGCCTGTGCAACCCTTCTTTGGAGGGAAGATCCACGTGATCAGGCCGATGATAGAGATCCATGAGGAGAGGCTAAAACGGATTGCAGAGACTTACGACCTGCCTGTCGTCAAACCCGTCTGCCCGTTCGACCAGTCAAACATACGCTCCCGCCTGAAGCCACTGGTTAGGCAGCTCACCCAGATAGACAGGTTTTCCAGGGAGCATATCTATCATGCACATACATTTGAAAAGCGAATGTAACCTATTTGCCTTATACTAGGTTTACACGTATAGGCGATATATGTGAATATATGCACAGGAGGAGGAAAAGCTTGTGAACAAGAAGATTTTACTGTTCCTGTTCACCATACTTTTTGTGCTTGTCCTTCTCGGAGCAAAAGATGGTGTCTCAGGAACCGAGCCTAACCAGGAGATCCCAAAAACTCCCAGCCCTAGCCGTCCCATTGACTTGGGCCAGGACCAGCTCGAAGACTCCCTTGGGGGCCTTCTTGAGGGAACTGCCACATCCGATGGGTTTTTCAGCGTCTCCTACGCTCCGGACTTCTCCTTCAACCAGTTCTCGTTTCAACTCGACCTCAGGCTGAAAGGCCATGTCACCACAGACCCCTTTACCCTAAATCTTGACTTTTCCGACTGGCAGCTACCTCCAAGGGGAAAAGACCAGAGCATTGCTGACTACATGCTCGCCTCCCTGGGGCAGTACAGTTCGTTCATCCGGTATGTCCAGTGGGGAGACCGATACGAACCGATATATATCCGGTATGGGAAACTGGTAGGCATCACCTTGGGTGACGGGGCCCTGCTCAATGGGTACTTTGACCTGAGTGTCGGGGCTCACAACACACGCCCTGGCATGAACTTCACCCTTGACGGGGAACTGGTCGGAATACCCAACGCAGGCTTTGAGTTTGTCACCAATGACCTGTTCGAACCGACACTCATGGCATGGAGGTTATACTCACGGCCTCTCTGCGTGAAATATCCCATGTCCTCTTTCAAGGACATGGAGTTTGGTATCAGTTTTGCGGAAAACCCTTCCGCCTCCTTTGCAGAAACCAATGAGGATCAGCCACATACCCGTAAGCTCATAGCGCTGGATGTGGGCATCCCCCTCCTGAGCCGTGGTTTTTTCAACTTGGCTTTCTTTGCTGATATCCTGATCCAAACCCCAGGAGTGTTCTCCCCCCAACCGGCGGTGGCTACCCGCTATGGCCTTTTCGGCCACTCCAAGAGCTTCTTCCTCTTCAACGCAAGTGTGACCGTACCCGCATTCGGCTCTTACTATACCGACTATTTTGATTCAGGCTTTGAAAGCCTAACGCTTGAAGACCGAAAGGCATCCATCCTCCATACGGGATCATTACGGATAGATTCTATGGCGGGGTTGAACTTCACCCGCCTGGGGGCATACTTGCGAACTAGAATACGAAGCGATTACTCTGAAGGTGTTTTTTCTAACCATACGTTCCAAGCTAATGCACGGATAGACAAACGCTTATTCAACATCGTTTCACTGGACTTGAGCTATGAAAAGCTTTATCCTACCAGTACTGGAGAAGGGTTTTTGGAAGGGTTGTTTACACTGTGCAATGTGGAAATTGCGGCATCAGCCATCATAAAGATTAAACCTTACTCATTTACGATCGGGCTTGGCATGGTCTTTGACGAGCTTGCCCAATCGACATTACAAGTAGATACTGCAGTAAGGATTTCAGTCCTATAGGGAGAAGATATGAGTTGGGGAAGAAAAAGAGTATGTCTTGCCTTGGTGATTGCATTGGTAATGGTGCCATTAGCAGCTGAGGATTCTGTATTCATCGGAGATGGGGACATCGGCAGCATCCGCATGTACGACAGCCAAGGCGTCCCTCTCGATGCAACCGTTGAAGTAGCCTCCAACATTGGAGAGGGTTGGATCATATACAATCCATACTCCCCTATCCTCATCATCACCCCAAAAGGATCCATCAACCTGTATGAGGACTCCATCCTCGTGACTGGTGACCTCATCAGCGACAACCCAAGCCTCTACCTGGTCAAGGGCAAGGCAACTTTCAATACCTATGATATGGGCGGCGGCACGCTACAGGTATCAACCCCTGTCTCCCTCTTCAAGCTTACCGGTGATGGGGAGATGTTTGTCATCACTGACGACAGTGAAGAGTCGGTTACCGTGTTCAGCGGAGAGGCCACCTCATACAACTCCATCACACGTGCCACGCGCACCATCGGCACGTTTCACAAGCTGGGAATGCACGAGGGCAGGGCAAAGGCCAAGCCAATTGCAACCGGCTACTACCTTACCTATGCCACCTATCCCGACCTCATGCTGGCCAAGCAGCTGCTGAGCGATATGGCTAGAGCTGAAGCTCCGCAAATCCCCAAATTCTCATCCGTGCTGCAAAAACCCCAGCGAGCGGAGCCCCCTGCACTGTCACAAGGGGTGACCATCATGCCGGCAAAGGTCCCTTCCTTTGCCTCAAGCGAGGTCACTGAGATTTCCAAGCCCTCAAAACCATATTCACTCACGGTAACAAGTGAACCCATCAAAGTCCCCCCGATGCCCAAGACGCTCACCTCTTACCTCATACCCCAACCGAAGAGTCGCATCATTGTTACGGTAAAAGCACTTGCCCCTGAACCCGTACAGGCCGAGCCAGTAAGTGCCCCTGAACCCGTACAGGCCGAGCCAGCACTTGCCCCTGAACCCGTACAGGCCGAGCCAGTAAGTGCCCCCATACCCCTTCCCCCCTCCCTTCTCAAACCCAACGCAACAGCCCTCCCTGGGGTAACAGAGAGCATAGCTACTGCTGTAGAATCCATGGAGGAAGAGCCTGAAGCCCCTATGCTAGGTCCTGAGGAAGAGACCGAAGCCCCTATGCCAACTACTGAGGCAGAGACCGAAGCCTCTATGCCAGGTACTGAGGCAGAGACCGAAGCCCCTATGCCAGCTACTGAGGAAGAGCCCGAAGCCCCTATGCTAGCTGCAGAGGCTGAGCCTGAAGCTCCTATGCTAACTACAGAGGCTGAGCCTGAAGCTCCTATGCTAACTACAGAGGCTGAGCCTGAAGTAGCTGACACGCAGGTAGAGAGCGCCCCTAGCCAGACGAAACCCCAAGCTATCCTCTTCACTCAGGAAAAGGAGCGCAAGGAAGGCTCTGTAGGATTGGAAGCTTCCTACACCCTCCTCTTCGATGGGACTGACAATGACAGCCTCAGCCATACCCTCTTTCTCAAACCCTATGTCACGTACAAGAGCTTTGCATTGAATTTGCAGTCTTCTGTCAGCACTGCTGACTTCTCTACGTTCACCTCGAACGTCACCCCCTTGCCTGCAGGTTCCCTTGCAAAGATCTCCTACGGCTTCAAGTACATCTCATCACTTCGCTTTGGCTACAGCTCCTCACCCTTCTTCCTTGCTCTGGACAACAACCAGTACCACTCATCCTTATCCGACCAGTATTTCGCCCCCCGTTTCGGAGAGAGCGCAAAACTTGGACTGTTCAATAGGATTGAGATGGGATCCTTCTCAACAAACATCTATTTTGATGACCTCTACCTTACCAACATTTTGGCCACTCCCAGCAAATACCAGGTCGGGTCCTTTGCACTGGAATATGCCAAGGCTGAAGGATACCGCTTCTCAGCATCCCTAGGAACATTGGCTAAAATAAAAAACTCACCTTCAAGGGTGGTCAACCTCTACCCTCATGTGAACTTCCTCTTTCCCCTGGTTGATGTCCGCACGACCCAGCTCTCCCTTCTTGTCTCTGCCAGCGGTTACCTGCCGGTTTATCCAAACGTAGATTTTGACAAGTTTGTGGACCCTGCCCTCTCAACGCTGTTTCCCAACTACCAGCTGAGCGCAGGACTCTCCCTAAAGCAGGGACCTTTCTCAGCCAAGCTGCTTGGATCCCTCCGTGAGGGTGAGAACAGGAACCTCCTGACCAGCGACCTCGCCTATGCGATCAAGACATCCTACGACTCTGTTTTTGATATTTTTGCCGAAGCAGGCTTCGCAGGCGAACACCTCAATGCCCGCCTGACTGTGAACCTGCCATTCACCAATGGCTTTGCCCTGGCATCAGTAACCGGGGAGTCATACCAAGCTGATTTCAGCCAGCTCACCCTCTCCTACAAGCAGAAGGGCTTCACCTTCTCCTTCGGAGTGCAGGAGGTGGGTATCTCGGAAACCATCAAGGGTATTCTTGATGGAAGCAATGCCTTTACCACCCTCTTTGGAGGAGCAAGGGCTACATCCTTCCTCTCGGCAGGCTATTCGTTCGGCGACCTGGCCATCAAGGCAAAGGTTGCCTACCCAGCTTCACCTACGGTATATACGACACCCAAGGTCACCATTACAGCATCCTACAAGTTGGGAGTGCAGTTCTAGAAGGATGAGGGCCTACGGGCCCTTTCCTTTTGCCCTAAAAGCATAAACATGCTACATTGTCCCTATGAATATCAAACTGCTAGACCCTCTGGTGGCACAGCGAATTGCTGCCGGGGAAGTGATAGAACGACCAGCTTCGGTGATGAGGGAACTCTTGGACAACGCCCTTGATGCAAACTCCACCAGCATAATCGCAAGTGTGGTGGAAGGTGGCTTGGAAGAGATCACCGTCATCGATGATGGCGATGGGATAGCAGAGGAAGACCTACCCCTGCTCTGTGAGAGCCATGCGACCAGCAAGGTATCCTCCCTTGATGATCTATACCAGCTCACCACCATGGGTTTCCGAGGTGAGGCACTGTACAGCATAGCCTCCGTCTCCAAGATTACCATAGCCAGCAGCTACAAAGGAGCAAAGAGCGCGAGCATCCATGTTGACAATGGCCAGAAGGGTCCTGTGATACCAGGAGGACCTGACAGGGGCACCAAGGTCACAGTAGAGGGCCTTTTCAAGGAGCTGCCTGCAAGGAGACAGTTCCTCAAGCGGCCATCCACAGAAGCGACCATGTGCAAGAACATCCTCTTGGAGAAATCCCTTGCATTTCCCAAACGCTCGTTCAAGTTCTATACTGACGGCAAGCTCCGGCTCGACCTTCCTGCCACTTCAAGAAAAGAGCGGGTCCTAGATGCCCTCTCCACCAGCCAGAACATCATCGCCAGTGAGATGCTCGAACTGTACGAGAACGCAGCCCGCTTCAGCCTCTATGCAGTCTCATCCTCCCCTGCGCTGTTCCGCAGTGACCGCTCACACATAAAGATTTACATCAATGACCGGCCCATTGAGGACTATGCACTGGTCCAGGCAGTGACCTACGGGTACGGGGAGTTGTTGCCAGGAGGTTCGTTTCCCTACTGCTACCTCTTCATCACCGTGGATCCGACGCTCGTTGACTTCAACATCCATCCCACAAAAAGGGAGGCAAAATTACGCAACAAGGCTGAAATCCACCATCAGATTGTCTCAATGATAGCAAGCCAAGTAAAGCGCACCCTGCCACGGCTGGTCAAGGAGGTGCAGGAAACCCTCACCCAGAGGGAAGAGGACCTATTCAACGAGCCAAACCACTCAAGCTCCCCCTCTGAACCCTATAGCCCCTCTTCCCACGAAAGAAGGCATACCTACGCCCCA
>CAYMRN010000056.1:0-8326 GCA_964392855.1 uncultured Sphaerochaeta sp. | reverse complement strand
GTCGACTGCATCGGTCTCGGTGGTGTCCCTCTCTGGCCTGTTTGGGGAACCTAGGGGGGAGAACCCAATGGGGATGATGCCTTGGCCTTTCACATAGGCCAAAAGTTCCGGCTGCTGAAAGCAGGGGTGCAGTTCCATCTCATTTGCCACAGGCCTTATCCTACAGGAAGCGAGCAGAAGCTCCAGTTTTGCCCGGCTCATGTTGCTTGTCCCGATATGTCTGACCAGACCCTGGTCCACCAACTCCTCCATGGCGTGCCAGGTCTCCATATACTCCTCGTGGATATAGGGCCTTGCATCAGGATTTCTGGTGTTGACGTCACACTTGGGTGGGTGGAAATTAGGGAATGGCCAGTGCACCAGATAGAGGTCCAGGTAATCGAGCTGTAGGTCGGCGAGGGTCGCTCTCACTGAAATGCCTACGTTTTTCTTCCCATGCATATCATTCCAGAGTTTGCTGGTGATCCACAGCTCCTCTCGTGGTATGGAAGATGCCTTAAGGACCTCCCCGATCTCCTTCTCGTTGTCATAGACACGGGCACAGTCGATGTTCCTGTAGCCGAGCTTGAGTGCAAGTTCCACTGATTTGGCCATTACGGTGCTGCTCACATGGTCGCTGCCGAAGGTGCCAACCCCTATGGCAGGCATCTTAGCCCCTGTCTGTTCTATTGTCATGTAGGGTACATTCATAGCTATCTCCTTGTCCTATGTAGTATACCTCGCTATTTCCGTGCCAACAATGCTCTATATGCGTATAAAGTATAGTGTTTTGCGCAAAACAAGGGTATACTCGCTCTATGTACCAGATAGGTTTGAAACTCCGTTTCCAAGACGGGTATGACATGGCGGTAGCCAACGGAGTGGTGAGGTATGCGAAAAAGAAGGGCACTTGGCAGCTGAGGGGTCAGGGACCCTGGTTCTTCCCCCTCGATAGTGACTCCCTCTCACACTGCGATGCCCTCATCGCCCGCATCGAAAATGATGAGGAGGCTCTCGTTTGTGCAGCGTTGGGAATCCCTGTTATCGATATTGCAGGAGCCTCTTCTCTGAAACTGTTCAGCCAGGTGCGCAATGATGATTATGAGACAGGAGTGAAGGCAGGGCGGTATCTGCACAGCTTGGGTAATCACAACTATGGGTGGTGTGGTGTCGACGGTGTGCATTGGGCAAGGGAGCGCCTGATAGGCTACGCCTCAGCCTTAGGAAAAGCTCCTGAACAGATACTGCGTTTCTCCCGCCCGCTCTTTTGGTGGCGCCAGATCTATGAACTCTCCCCCCAGCTTGAGAGTTGGCTTCTCTCCCTACCTAAGCCCATCTCCCTTTTCTGCAGCAATGACCTATCGGCCATGAAGGTGGAGGTAGCGGCCCAGAGGCTTGGGATCCGCATCCCCTCTGAAATGACTGTCCTCGGTGTCGATAATGAGACACTGCTATGTGAGCTGGCTACTCCTTCAATATCGAGTATCCAACCCAATTGTGAGATGATAGGGTACCAGGCGGCAGCGATGCTTGACTCCTTGCTTGAGAGTAGGGCACACACTATCCGGATCCAACGCATCGCCAGTGGGGAGGTGACTGAGCGCGAAAGCACAGCCCTCATCACAGGACAGGACCCTGTGGTAGCCAAGGCATTGAGGATCATCAGGGATCATGCTGCTGAAGGCATCAGTGTCGCCGATGTGGTACAGCGATCGGATGTATCCAGAAGAAATCTGGAGGTGCGTTTCAAGCGAGCAAGGGGAAAAACCCTCTGGGAGGAGATCTGTGAGCAGCGTCTTCTCTTGGCAACCCTGGCGCTGCGCCATAGCAGGGCAACCATTGCAGAAATTGCCAACGATTGCGGCTTTGGATCTGTCCACCGGTTCTATACCCTGTTCAAACGCAAGTATGGAACTACGCCCAATATCTGGCGCAAGCAGGGCCCTGAGCAATAGGTTCCTGATTAACGTGATCTCTCACTTACATACACTGACTACATCAACCGTTTGGTCTGGCCGACCAGATAGGGTGGCAAGGCGACCAAGGGGTAACGGCATTCGGCAGAGAAGAGATGACTGTCTCCACCATAGGAGTATTCGTTGAGAACCGCAAGGTGTTTCTCTTCCATGGAAAGATGCAAGGATTTTAGCCTCCTTTTTTCTGATCAAGAGAATCTGGATAGTGATGGGTGCAAATCCCGTTTTTGCTAGTGTGGTGTGCACCACCCAACGTGATACAAGGCAGGATTGGTTTCATGATAGCCTTGAAATCATACGATTGACAGCGCAGATAGCTTACGCGATCGGGGGTGCAACAGGATCTTGTTTGAATCTTCCCCTCCACGAACTTATGTGCCATCATAGGATAAAGGAAATTGTATGGAACTAATGCTTGATACTGCGAATCTTACCGAGATAGAGAGAGGTCTCTCCCTCTACCCCATAAGCGGAGTCACCACCAACCCCTCCATCATCAAGGAGGAGAGGACCCAGGATTTCTTTGGCCATATGAAGAGTATCCGTTCCCTGATCGGCCATGAGAGGAGCCTGCACGTCCAGGTTGTAGGGGACAGCTCTGCATCCATTATTGCAGAGGCTGAGAAAATCCTTTCAGTGCTGGGAGAGGAGACCTTCATCAAGATACCGGTTACCGAAGAGGGACTTAGGGCTATACGCCTTCTCTCCGAGCGGGGGGTAAGCGTGACTGCCACTGCCATCTACACCACCATCCAGGGCATCCTTGCAATGCTCAGTGGGGCTCGCTACATCGCTGTCTACTACAATAGGATGCTGAATATCGACATCGATGCCCCCAAGGTCATCAAGGAGCTCAGCAGCTTGCTCTGGGCCAATGCAGGGTGCTGCCAGGTGCTTGCGGCAAGTTTCAAGAATGTCAGTGAGATCACCACAGCCTATGCCCAAGGGGCAAGCTGCTGCACCGTCTCCCCCTCCTTGTTGACTACAGGCCTGCATATGCCCTCCATAGCAAAGGCGGTGGATGACTTTCATGCAAGCTGGAAACAGGTCTACGGCGACAAGACCATCTTGGACCTGTAGCTATGGATCTGAAACCCTATATCCACAACACCCTTTCACTCTCTTTGGACAAGGACGGCTATTACCACCTCGAGCGGTTCAATGAGAAACAAAAAGAGGGGATAGGTATCCATGCCCTCTATCGCTCAATGAGCAAGACTTCCAGCGGTTGCTCGCTGCGCTTCATCACGCGGGGGAGCTCCCTCGCTTTCCGATGCAAGCGATTCAATCAGTCGCTGTTGCGTAAAGATGGGGATATTGAGTTCGACTTTCCCCGTCTGTATGGCAAGAAGATGGAGATGCGAGACTATTTTGACCTTGTCGTCGACGGGGTGTTGGTGGAATCCCTGCCACTTCGCACCGGTGTTATTGAAGGATCATGGGAGAATGCGAAAAAGAGCCTTGTGGAGGTGGAGCTGTTTTTTCCCCTCACCCATCAGGTGGGCATCAAGGAGTTCTCTTGTGACCAGCCCATAAAAGCCCATGAGAGCCCTCTCTCCTCCATACTGGTCCTTGGGGACTCGATAGTGCAAGGGGTGGGCTCAGAGAGCCCCTCTGTTGCCCTGACCCCCCGTTTGGCTTCCTTGTCAGGCCTGGATGTCATCAACCAGGGCCTCATGGGTTCGCTTTTCAATCCTGATGTTGTTCAGCCCCTCGATACCGAGTTGCCGATCTCCAAGATCATTGTGGGGTATGGGACCAATGACTGGGTGCTCAGGCCCTCCCTTTCAGAGTTGGAAGAGGTTGTGGATGCATTATTGTCCAGACTTTTTGAGCTCTACCCGACAACAGAGATCCTGTTGCTCTCTCCTCTTTGGCGTTCTGATTGGCAGGTCGAGCGGACAATGGGCAGTTTCAATGAGATGAGCGAGACCATAGAAAAGGTATCCAGGCTTTTCCCCCTGGTTACCTTTATCGACTGCCTCACCTGTATCGAACACACCAGCGAGCTCTTTGCCGATGGGTTTCTCCATCCGAACAAGAAAGGCTTCAGCCTCTATGCCCAAGCTCTTGAGCCTTACCTGATGTAGGTCTCCTCCAAGAACCTGATGGCTTTCTCCATTCTTTCCAAAGCAGAGGCTATCTTCTCTTGTCTGGTCCCATAGTTGAACCTGACAAACCCTCGATATGCATCCCCACCAAACCAGGTCCCGTCATTGAGGGCAACTTCTGCCCTCAGGCCAAAAAAGCGCGACAGAAGGCCTCCATTGGGGCTTTTCCTCGGATCATACAGGTCTGGATATGCCTGAGCATCCTGTTCGACCAGAGGGAGGATTGCCGAACAGTCTATGAATGCAATGAAGGAGGCTTGTGGCCTGATGAAGGACAGGGAGGGGAGTCTTTCCTGGAAAAACTCTTCCATGAAGTCGATGTTCCCTCGCAGATAGGTCATTAGAGCCTGCAGCCAAGGCTCGCCAGTCCTGTAGGCCGTGAGGGCTATGGTAGTGGAGAAGAAAGAGTTTCCTCCCAGATAGAGCTGGTCGAGGCGGCGCATGAAGGCAAGCCTGAGCTTGTCGGCGCTGAAAACACAGACAGAAAAATGCTCTCCTGCAATGTTAAAGGTCTTCGATGGTGCCATGCAGGTGACAGCGGTACAGCCCACCTCGGTTGCGATGGGCAGTAGGGGGTGGTGAGCTTCGAAGCTTAGGTCTGCGTGGATCTCGTCGCTGATGATGACAACCTGGTGCCTCTTGGCGATGAGGGCCACTTTCTTGAGCTCCTCTTCACCGAATGTCAGGCCACTGGGGTTGTGTGGTGAACAGAATATCAGGAGCTTGGCCTGTTTGCATAGGGTCTCAAATTTTTCCCAGTCGAGGGAGAACTGATGACTCTCCCCATCATAGAGCAGTGGCCAGGTCAGGAGTTTCCGATTGAGGTTACGCACTATTCGTACGAAGGGTTGGTAGGCAGGAAAGGGAACTACTACTCCATCGCCTTCGCTTGTGAGCATCTCTGTCAGCAAGGCTATGCTGGTGAGCATCCCAGGGCAGAAGACCACATCCTTTTGCTCCACCTTCCAGAGGTGGCGCTTCTCTACCCATGAGCAGAACAACTTTTCCTTGTTCTCGACATAGGGATACCCATAGACACCACTTTTGGCTGTCCCTACAGTAGCTTGCACTACCTCCGGAGGCGCTAGGAAGTCCATGTCCGCTACCCAGAACGGTTCTGCCTTCTCATTTGCCGCAATGCCCTTGATGGCCTGGGGATTCCACTTGACCGAAAGAGTCCCCCTACGATTGACCTCTTGAGAAAAATACTCTTTTTGCATTAGGTTCTATACTCCATGCTGTAGCCTGAGCGCTTGTTCCTATACCGCCCTTCCCGTACCTTTGTCGTCAATTGGATAGCCTCTGTCGGACAGCGATGATAACAGCCCAGGCACCCCTCACAGTTCTGCTCAAAGAGAGGCTTGCCCTCTACCATGGTGATGTTGCCGCTTGGGCACATCCTGTAGCAGAGGCCACAGGATATGCAGTCATCGGTTACAATGAACTTTTTGGCAAAGCGTTTGCTCGCATCATGCACATACCTCATGATGTGGTTCATGGCCAGTCGGCTGAAAGGACGCTTTCCGGCTAGCTTGATACTCCCCGCTTGGATATCAGATGCGATGAGGCGAATGCTCTCATCTGCTTGGGCGTAGAGAGCCTTCTCCTTCTCCTCAGTTGGAGGGGAGACTAGGGGAACATATCCGTCAGGCATCACAATATGGTTTGCATAGCTGTATGCGCATCCTGCTTCCCGGAGCAGGACCTCCATGGCTACCATACTGTAGGCTTGGAACAGGTAACGGGTGGTGACCATGAAAAGATACTTGATGGGTGAGAGGTCCTGTTTGGAAAAGACCTCCTGGATAAACTCCTTCATCTGGTTGGGGGGAAACGCCTTGTAGGTGGGAAAAATAAAGCCGACACGTTCGGTCATCTCAATGTTCGCCCCATCGAGGAGGGAAGCGGTCATGAGCACGGTGCTATCGCCGAGCAAGGTGGCGATAGCAGTGGCAGCATAGTAGCTGTTACCTGTGCCGGAAAAGCAGAATATGGTTGTCTTCATCAGATTTTCCTAGGCTTGAAGCTTTTGAGCAGCGAGCAGATCTCCACTGTGTCCTGTTCGCTGATACCCAGATTGGTCACCAAGCGAACCATGGGCCCCTCATTGTTTGCAAGGATGCCCACCTGTGCCAGTTGGGCTATGATCTCAGTGGCAGTGAAGCCCGGAGCTGAGAAGAATATCACGTTGGTCTGAACCCCTTCCATATCGACCTTAGCCCAGGAGCACTCCTCCAAGGCAAGGGCGATGGTCTTGGCCCTTGCGTGATCGTCACTAAGGCGCTGTACATGATGCTCCAAGGCATACAGGCCTGCAGCAGCAAGAATGCCGGTCTGCCTCATCCCCCCGCCCAGTATCTTCCTGACGGTAAGGGCCTTGCTGATGAACTCCTCAGAGCCGCAAAGCATGCTCCCTACAGGACAGCCCAAGCCCTTGGAAAGGCAGAAGGTCAGGGTGTCTGCATAGCTTGCATAGGTCTTCACAGGGATTCCCATAGCCTGTTGGGCATTGAAAATCCTCGCTCCATCCATATGGACCTTAAGGCCATGGGTATCTGCAAAATCCCTTATTCCTTCAAGATTTTCCAGGGGGTAACAGTAGCCACCGATGGTGTTTTCGACCGAGACAAGGGTGGTGGTAGCCATATCGTAATCGCCACCTTTTACTTTCCCTTGCAGGTCAGAAGCAGAAAGGATACCTCTGGGGGCATCTATTGCGATGGGTAATACCCCAGCTATTGAGGCCATGGAGCCAACCTCATGGTGGATGATATGGCTATTCATGGCGGTGAGAGCCTCATTTGATCTCCCTGCATTGAGGTAGAGTGAGATGAGGTTGCCCATGGACCCGGATGTTACAAAGAGAGCTCGCTCTTTTCCACTGATATGGGCAGCAAGCTCCTCAAGCCTTGTGGTGGTCGGGTCCTCCCGGTAAACATCATCACCGACTTCAGCTTCGCACATTGCTTTTCGCATCTCGGGTGTGGGTTTTGTGATGGTATCGCTTCTAAGGTCATATCGTTTCATAGTACTCTCCTGTTTGGTATCGGCTCAACTATAGCCAAGTTATGAAGTTCCGTCTACAAAAAAGGTCCCCGAGAAACCTCGGGGACCTGATAAACTGATTACCTAATCTACTTTTTGAGGTAGATATTCTTGGGTGGATGGTAGTCCATGATGTTATTATGCCAACCGCCCCACTTGTCTGTATCTATCATGTTCATAGAAACATAGTAGTACAGGGGAAGGATACCCTGATCCTGGTTGATCATGATGTCCTCTGCAGTCCTGAGTGTACCCATTCTATCTGGGCCAGCATCCATTCTTGCAGATTCATTGATCAGCAGGTCATAGATTTCGTTGGAATAACGTCCGCCATTCATGCCACCACCGGAGATAAACATATCAAGGAAGGTGTTGGGATCAGCATAGTCACCGACCCATCCAGCACGTGCAACAACAAAGTTACCCTGGTTTCTGTTGGAGAGGTAGGTCTGCCACTCCTGGTTCTCAAGTGTTACGTTGATGCCAAGGTTGTTTTTCCACTCCTGCTGAATGAACTCTGCGATCTGCTTGTGAGCTTCATTGGTGTTATACAGGATGCTGAGAGTTGGGAAGCCTGCGCCGTTGGGATACCCGGCGTCGGAGAGGTACTTCTGAGCAAGCTCAATAGCTTCGTCCTGGTCATCAAATGGGAACTCAAGCGCTTCGTATCCAGCCATCGCTGGTACAATACCCCATGCAGGGAGCTGTCCAGCCTGGGTCACACCCTCAACAAGGGCTACACGGTCAACAGCAAGGGCAAGAGCCTTTCTGACCAGTTCGTTGTTGATGGGGGCCTTCTCGTTCTGGAAGACATAGTAATAGGTTGCAAGCTGTGGTGTCTTCTGGAAATCATCACGCATCTCTGCAGCCTTGAGCTGATCTGGTGGTACGTTGGTTGCCCAATCAATTTCACCATTGAGGTACATGTTGTAGTTGGTAGTATCACTATCGGATGAGTAGAAGACAACCTTGTCCAGATGCACATTGTCCTTGTCCCAGTAGAGGTCATTCTTAACAGCGGTGATGGAGGTCTGTGCGACGCGCTCTGAGAGCACAAACGGTCCGTTACCCACGAAGTTAGCGGGATCGGTCCATGCAGAACCATATTTTTCAATGGCGTGCTTGGGCACGATGGCAAATGAGTAGTGGGTGAGGGCGTCAAGAGTGTATGGAAGGGGCCCGAGAAGATCCATCTGGAACGTATGGTCATCAAGA
>CAYMRN010000055.1:0-8399 GCA_964392855.1 uncultured Sphaerochaeta sp. | reverse complement strand
AACTGCCCAGAAAAAGGCAGGTCTGGTAACAGACGAACAACTCTCCGACCTCATTGCACACAAGGACGACATAGACATCGAACGTGCATCAGCGATCGAGGCGGAGATCCACCACGACCTGATGGCTGAGATAAAGACTTATGCCGAGCAGTGCCCCCTAGGGGGGAGCATCATCCACCTCGGGGCAACCAGCATGGATGTCCTGGACAATATGGATGCCTTGCGCCTGAGACGTGCCACATACCTTATCATCGCCCAGACTAAAACTTTGCTAGAAGCTTTCATCGAAAAGATGGAAGCGTATGCTGATGTGCCATGCATGGCATTTACCCACATCCAACCAGCTGAACCCACCACCATTGGCTACCGATTTGCCCAAAGCGCCCAGGACCTCGCTGAGGACCTGAAGGCGCTTGAGGACGTTGCTTCCACAATAAGGGGAAAAGGTATCAAGGGGGCTGTGGGAACCAGTGCCAGCTATGCTGAACTCCTTAAAGACCGGGGTATGAGTGCGTTCGAACTGGAGCGTGAGGTTATGGAGAGCATCCAACTGAAAAGCTTTACCGCCGCGACCCAGGTCTACCCTCGCAAACAGGACTGGAGGATCGTAACCGCCCTATCGGGCCTTTGCTGCACGCTGTACAAGTTTGCCCTGGACTTCAGACTCCTGCAAAGCCCCCCCATTGGGGAGTGGAGTGAGCCCTTCGGATCAAAGCAGGTGGGCTCCTCTGCCATGCCTTTCAAACGCAATCCCATCAACTGTGAGAAGATAGACAGCCTCTGTCGCTTTGTCTCCAGGCAGAGTGAGGTGCTCTGGCAGAATGCTGCATCCACCATGCTGGAAAGGACCCTTGATGACAGCGCAAACAGGCGCGTCATCCTACCTGAGTGTTTCCTGGCCACAGACGAGATTCTAAGCACCACAACCAAGGTGGTGAAGGGCATGCAGATCCACAAAAGCGGTGTCAGGAGAAACCTCACCACTTATGGTATTTTTGCAGCGAGTGAACGCCTGCTTATGGAGCTGGGCAGACGAGGGGCAGACCGCCAAAAGATGCATGAGCTTATCCGCCACTACAGCCTCAAGGCATGGGCAGAGGTGCAGGAGGGCGAACCCAATACCCTTCTGGAGATGCTCAGCGGCGACAAGACTATCCGCTCCTTCATGCAGGAGGAGGAGGTTATCGCCTCACTCAATGCCCAGGAGTATGTCGGTGATGCACCAGCGAGGACTAGAATGGTTATCGAGGAAGTAAGGGCCGCCCTTAGGTGATGTAGATCAGGCCGGCAAAGATGAAGTAGTAGATTGCCATCCTGACATACCGTATCAGGCTCCCCAACAAGAACAGGTGGGGCTTGAGCTTAACCACCCCGGCAACGGTGCAGATGGTAGAGAACGGAAGGGGGGTCAGCCCGCTGATGACAATCGCCCATACCCCATACTTGGTTATGAGATCTTCAGCATGGGTTCCCGAGACCTTCATGACCCATCGCTTGATGGGAGGGATAAGTCCCACCAGACGCCCTATCAGATAGGCACTGACCGCTCCGGCCACAGAGCTGGTTCCCATGACAAGGATTGCTTGGAGCGGGTGCCATGACATGACAAAAGCCCAGATAAAATCAACGGAAAGGGGTATCACCAACAGGTCTACCAAGTATACATACAAGGCGACCCCCTGTACTCCGAAATCCAGGACAAACTGTTTCAACATCTCAGATTTCCCTAAGCCGGTAAGTGACAACAACTTCATTGCCAGCAGGTAGAGAGCCAGGATAGATACGGTAAAGGCGAGGGTTCGCCGTAGGAGGCGCTTCATATCTAGCGTCCCATCGTCAAGCATGTAGCTCTCTTTCGTAAAGAGGGGTTTTAATCGTTCAATTGTTTTCATAGAGGACCTTGGTAAACGCAGTGAAGAGTGTTTCAGGCACACCTGTACCTACGCCCTGGAAAAGGGCACCCCTTCCTCCACCCTTGCCTGAGATGGGGTCCAGCAGGAGTTTCCTACAGGCGTTGAAATCCAGCAGTGTGGAGGCTTTGCCTGCAAGTCCTACCAGCCAGAGAAGTTTTCCCTTTTCCACTTTTGCCGCACAGAGGGCGATCTCCTCCTGTTGGGCAAAGGCTGAGGCTACGTGCTTCATGTCGATGTCCTCCTCCACCTCCCACAGGACTACAGGGACATCCTCTAGCAGAGGAGCTTTTGCAACAAGACTCTCGAGCACCAGTGACGCTACCCTCTCGGACTTTTTGCCCAGGAGGTACCTATCGCGGCCTATCTGCTCCAACAGGAGCGTCTCAACCTCAAGGAGGGTCTCCTTTTGTGCAGAGTGCAGGGTACAGAGCTGGTCGACAAGGGCGCGGTTCTCCCGTATGGAGATGAGGGCCTGCTCCCCTACCGAGAAGATGAGGCGCACATGGCCACGGAGCTTTTCCTGGCCTTCATACTGAAACAGCCCCACTTCTCTCGTATTTGCAACATGCAGCCCCCCACAGGCTGTAACATCCACATCCTCGACAACCACCAGGCGGATCGTTTCACGGGAGACTTTGATGGATCGGCGCAACGCAAGCTTCTGGGCATCGCTTTGTGTCTCCTCCCTGTAGTAGAGGGGATGGGCCTCACGTATGCTCTGGTTGACCAGGTCCTCCAAGGCATAACAGGTCAGGGTGGGTATGCTTGATCGGTCCGTCTCAATGGTGAGGATCTTCTCCCCTTGATGCACACTCACCGTCCCTATGGAGTAACGGGAGTGCAGGATGCCGCTGGCTATATGCTGGGCAGTGTGCATCTGCATGTAGTGGTAGCGGTGATCCCAGTCCAGGGCGACCAGGACTGTATCACCGACGGCGAAGGTCGGATTCTCCACCTTGTGCAGGATCTCGTCCCCTTGGCCCATTACAGTATCAAGGAGCGGGCAACCACCGACGGTTCCCCTGTCACCACTTTGGCCTCCCCCTTCGGGATAGCAGATGGTCTTGTCCAGGATTACCCCTTCATCGGTGATGGCGACTACCGTGGCCTCTAGAGTTTTCAGATAGGGATCTTCATAGTATATGGGCTTTGAATTCATTATATTTCCTTACTCTTATCGATGCATGGTCAGATGGTCCTCAACTGGCAGTGCAGTCTTCGCCACCGGCAGCTGAATCTTAAACTTGATGGCGATCAGCCGAATGATGAAAACCACCATTGCGGTGATCAGAAACTTGGGTAGCAGTGCCACCGCTGTCATGTTCAGCAAAAGGTATACTACACCCCCCAACAGGGATGCAGTGGCATAGAAGTCGCTGGTGAGGACCGTCGGCACTGACCGGCTCATGATGTCCCTGACCATGCCTCCCCCCACTGCAGTGAAGACACCACAAAGCAGCTGTCCAACAGGTCCCATACCGTATAAGGCTCCTTTGGCAACGCCAATTGCGGTAAACACCCCAAGGCCCAAGGCATCGGCGAACAGGATGACCCTCCACCGTCCCACAAATGTGGGGGCGAGGAAGAATACGGCAAGGCCGGTGACTACACAGAGTATAATATACGAACTGTTTGTCAATGCGGCAACTGGAGTGGCTCCTATTACCATATCCCTGAACATTCCCCCACCACAGCCTACTGTGCAGGCAAAGACTACAACCCCTAGGATATCGAGTTTGCAACGAACACCTTTGACAGCCCCTGTTATGGCGAAGATAAAGGTACCGAAGAGGTCAAAAGCATAGATTATCGAGTATTCCATTAGCATGGTTTGAGAGTATCACCAATGTCCGACTTGTCCAAGAGAGAGAAGTTAGCTATCTTAGTAAAAGTAGGGAGGAGCATGCAATGGCCATTATAAAATCAGCTTGGGAACTTGCCTTGGAGAAGACTGCGTCTTTGGAGGCTGATCCTGTAAAGATACGTCGTGATATGAAGATCAAGGAGGGCAGACAGCTTGCTGCCAACCTCCTGATGGATATCGATGTGAAAAAAGAGGATACCCAAAAGAAATATGAAGCCTACCCCAAAGAGGATAAGCCCCTTATCAAGGAGGGTATGGCCCTTGCTTTGTTGTCCAACCTCGCCCTCCCCAGGAATCCCCTTTTCAAGGAGGACTTTCTGAATATCCTTGCCTTAGGGGCCATCATCTCAGATGAGGATGAACAGGTTACCAGTCTCCTGACGCAGGTGGAGGGATTCTTCTCCCAGTATCTGCAGAACCAGGAAGATCTCATCGAAAGGATGAAGGAGCAGTTCGGACCCCACCTTGAACAGAAGCAGGCACAGCTGCGCCAGCAGTATGGGCCTAACTTCGTCCTGAGACCCGAACAGGATCCCGAGTTCATGAAGCTTTTGGACAAGAACCTTGCCCAGCTTGACGAGCAGTACAATGCCATCCTGGACCAGGCGAAGGACCAGCTGAAAGAGCTGCTGAAGATTGATTGACTTGAATATGGTCTAGAAAGATACAACTGAGAGAAGAGGTCCGAAAGGGCCTCTTCTTACCACTAAACACTCAATCATTATGTACCTTACAGCCCCTACTTTCCAAACGGGGCGATGGGTTTGCTTATCCAGGAATACCTCTCTATTTTCGGCAGAATCAAACAATTGCGCCCGTGTCCAGACATGTTTGCAATTTCAGATTAGCAATCCTCATTGCCTTAGGACAAATTTGGCCGCCTGTTTCCAGACGGCCTACCATTAATTCACAGACAAAGCCCTAGTCCCAGTACTTTGCCATCCTCTTAACCAAGGAAACCCTATAGGCCTCCCAGTCAGTGATGGGTTTTGCAGCCAGGCCCTCTTCGCATGCGGCCTTTGCTACAGCAACAGCCTCATACTCGATCACCCTTGGGTCAAAAGGCTTGGGAACGATGTAGTTTCTGCCGAAGCTGAACTTCACCCCGCCATATGCCTTGGCAACAGACTCAGGGACAGGCTCCTTCGCCAGTTGTGCAAGTGCCTTCGCTGCTGCCATCTTCATCCCTTCGCTGATGATGGTTGAACGGACATCAAGAGCACCACGGAAGATGAAGGGGAAGCCGAGCACGTTGTTGATCTGGTTGGGATAGTCACTTCTTCCAGTCGCCATGATGAGGTCGCTTCTGGTGGCCATGGCCAAATCGTAGTCGATCTCAGGATTCGGGTTGGACATGGCAAAGACTACAGGGTCCCTGTCCATGGAAAGCAACATCTCAGGAGTTACACAGTCAGCTACGGAGAGTCCCATCAGGACATCGGCATTGACCAGGGCTTCTGCAAGTGTGCGTGCCTTATTGTCGGTTGCAAACTCCTCTTTCTCGATGGTCATCCCAGCTTTTCTGCCCTTGTAGATGACACCCTTGCTGTCGCACATGATGATATTCTCATACTTGGCTCCAGCGGCAACAAACATCTTGGCACAGGAGATGCCGGCAGCACCGGCTCCGTTGATCACAATCTTGATATCTTCCATCTTCTTGTCAACAAGCTCACAGCTGTTCAGCAAACCAGCGGTAGCTATGATGGCAGTTCCGTGCTGGTCATCATGGAATATGGGAATGTCACAGCTCTTGATAAGCTCCTGCTCAATCCTAAAGCACTCAGGACCCTTGATATCCTCAAGGTTTATCCCACCGAAGGTAGGGCTGAGGGCCTTGATAATGGCAATGATCTTATCCGGATCCTTTTCGTCAATCTCAAGGTCAAACACATCAATGTCTGCGAATCTCTTGAACAGGACGCCCTTTCCTTCCATTACAGGCTTGCTGGCAAGCGGACCACGGTCACCAAGGCCGAGGATGGCAGTGCCGTTGGATATGACAGCCACAAGATTCCCCTTGGAGGTGTACTTATACGCATCCTCAGGGTTCTCCTCAATGGCGAGCACTACCTTTGCCACACCAGGGGTGTAGGCAAGGCCCAGGTCATCAGCTGTTTGGCAAGGCTTTGAGGGTTCTACCGACACCTTGCCCGGAACACCACCAAGACAGTGGTATTCCAACGCTCTTCTCTTCAATTCATCTTGGTTTTGCATTACCAGACTCTCCTTCTTACTGTTCGATTATTTTTTTTCAAAATCCCACTTGTAGTCCATCTTGAAACGGTCACGCAAGGTAACCATCACCTTCTGCAAGGATGGGGGGACAGGACAGCCATGTTCCTTGCGGAACTGCCAGGCTAGATACTCCTTCTCCCCTGCGGTAAAGATGTAGTCTTCCCCTGGGGCTTTCTTGCTTGCCCTCAGTTCCCGACAGATGGTTCCTGCGATACGCTTGAAGGTTTCAAGGCCCATGAAATGCTCGGGATCAATTGCAATGAAGAAGTGCCCGAGAGGGTATGGGATCGGGTTATGATCATCATCAAAACCATTGAGTGCCTTCATCCAAGCGCCATCCTGCAATGCAGCTGAGAGGATCTCAACCACAGTCGCATAGCCAAAGCCCTTGTAACCGCCTGTCACGTCCCCGATGCCTCCTAGGGGAGTAAGAGCAGCCTTACCGGTGGTAAGGTCCTTGAGCACCTGAACGGTATCGGTTCGGGTCTTTCCTTCATTATCGATTACCCACCCTTTAGGAAGGTCCTTCCCAGCTCTTCCATATACCTCGATCTTGCCTCTCTGGCTTACACTGGTGGCGCAGTCGAGCACAAAGGGGAAAGCCTCATCGGTGGGGAGACCGAAGCTAAGCGGGTTGGTTCCCAGCATGTTCTCCACACCAAAGGTGGGGGCGATGGAGGGTCTGGCATTGGTCCCTGTCACCCCGATCATCCCGGCCTTTGTTGCCATGGTGACGAAGTATCCGGCAATACCGTAGTGGTTGGAGTTGCGTACAGCAACCATGCCAACACCATATTTCTTTGCCTTCTCGATGGCCATCTCCATGGCCTTGTGCCCTGCCACATGACCCATGCCGTTGTTGGCATCGAGTACGGCAGTGGCCTCACTGTCCTTAAGGACATCGATCTTGGTGACTGGGTTCATGATGCCGATATCGATACGGTCGATATAGATCGGCTTCAGCCGTCCGATACCATGGCTGTCGATACCGCGCTTGTCGCTTTCGATCAGGACATCACCGATGATCTTGGCATCGGCAGCTGGAACTCCTGCATGCACCAAGGCCTCTTCCATGAACTTCTCCAGTTCAGCGAATCCTACCCAAGCGCAATCTTCATAATCTTTTGCGTACTCATCCATAAATTTCATATGTCCCTCCTACTCTTCTGTCTCTGCTATCACTATTGTCAGACCCTCAGTGGTCTCCATCTGCTCGATAAGTTCCCCACCCTTCTTGTCGGTCACCAGCACATCAACACGGTCCAAGGATGTGGTCTTGAAGTTGGAGACCACCCCGATCTTGTTACTGGCTGCCACCACAATAACCTTTCCTACAGTGTGCTCGATCATAGAGCGGGTGGTTTCGGCCTCTTCCAGGATGGGTGTGGTAAGCCCTGCTGTCGGGGAAAAGCCATCAACACCGATGATCGCCTTGTTGGCAAATACCTCTGACACCAGAAGGGAAGAGAGCGAACCCGAGACAGAGTGGGAACGGGGGCGATATACGCCTCCTGCCAAAATGAGACGGATATGCTCAGAATCCTTACAGATCCAGGGTGCATCGATATTGTTGGTCACTATGGTGAGTTTCTTGCCTAGAGCGACAATCGCGCGGATGACCTCCAGGGTAGTTGAGCCACTGTTGATATAGAGGGTGTCACCCTCCTCCACCATGGCGGCGACAGTTCTCCCTATCGCTGCCTTTTCAAGGGGAAATTCAGAGGCTTTCTGCAGGTAGTCCGGTTCGATGGGAAGATTCCTGCGAACGGTAGCACCACCGTGGGTACGCTCGACCAGACCTTTCTTTGCAAGTTGGTCCAAGTCGCGCCTAATGGTGAGTTCACTCACTGACAACTCTTCAGCAAGACCGCCTACATTGACCGTACCATTCTGTTCGATCTGGGAGAGGATGTACTGGTGTCTGCCTGCTGGTATGGTTGTCATGTAATACTCCATGAATGTTTTTGAACATTTATTGGCTCTATTCCTATAATACAATCATAAACATTCACCTGTCAATGCAAATGCTCCTCTATCTTACAGAAAGAGGAGCAAAACACACAAAGTAGAGAAACTAGAAATAGTAGTAGACAGAAGGTGAGTACGGGAAGTTGATGGCTGAACCAAACGAGAACCCGAAATAGCCTGAAATATTGGCTGAGAAGCCCTGGCTCCTCATCGAATTGACCAGATGAATCAGGGTGATATCACCAAAGGCCCCTACAATGACTCCCAGGTCCCAACGTTCGCTCCCAGCAAGGGTGAACCTTGCACCCACATCCATTCCGATTCCAAGCTGTTGGACCATAAAACTTGTTGGCGTTTCATAGCCCATAAGGTTGTAGGAGGGACCTATCGCAGCATATCCAATGACCCCACCAGAA
>CAYMRN010000054.1:0-8414 GCA_964392855.1 uncultured Sphaerochaeta sp. | reverse complement strand
TTATGTGCTGGGAGCTTTCCTCGTCGGCGCATACCAGGAGACCTTGGGCGACCTTCACAACCTCCTCGGTGATACCAACGTCATGAGCGTCACCTATGATGAGGAAGGCAAGTTTATTTTTCATAACGAGCTGGAAGGTGATACCATTGCTGAGGTGCTCAGCTATGTTGAGTATGATACCAAGCAGATGGAGGCGATGATACGCACCAAGGCGGAGAGGGCTGTCCAGGAAGGGAGAATTACTGCGCAGCAGAGAAGAAAGATCATCTCAGCCTATACAGCTGGTATGAGGGGATATACGTATTACGAAACTGATCAGGAGGACTAGATAGGATGAAAAAACGCTTAATGATTATAGGAGCCGGTGGTGTAGGGAATGTAGTGGTCCAGAAGTCTGCAAGGATGGACGACCTCTACAGCGAGATCATGCTTGCCAGTCGGACCAAATCCAAGTGTGATGCCATCGCCAAGGAAGCGGGTCCGGTTCCCGTGGTGACCGCCCAGGTTGATGCTGATGATGTTCCTGCCCTTGTCGCCCTCATCAAAAGCTTCAAGGCCGATCTTCTGATCAATGTGGCCCTCCCTTATCAGGATCTCACCATCATGGAGGCCTGTCTGCAGACAGGGGTGCACTATCTGGACACCGCAAACTATGAGCCTAAGGACAAGGCTGAGTTCGAATACTCCTGGCAGTGGGCTTTTGACGAGCGGTATAAGCGTGCCGGCCTTACTGCAATACTTGGCAGTGGCTTTGACCCCGGTGTGACCAATGTCTTCACCGCTTATGCAGCCAAGCACTATTTTGATGAGATTCACTACCTTGACATAGTCGACTGCAATGCAGGGGATCATGGCAAGACGTTTGCCACAAACTTCAACCCTGAGATCAATATCCGGGAAATTACCCAACGGGGAAGATACTGGGAAGATGGGAAATGGAAGAGTACCAACCCCCTTGCCATCAAGAGGATGGTGGACTATCCGAACATTGGAGAGAGGGCTTCCTATCTGCTTTTCCACGAAGAGCTGGAGTCGTTGGTAAAACACTTCCCCACTATCAAGAGGGCACGGTTTTGGATGACCTTCTCTGAGACATACATCAATCATCTGCAGGTTTTGGAGAGTGTAGGCATGACCAGTATAGAGCCAATCCTGTATGAAGGCATCGAGATACAGCCATTGCAGTTCCTTAAGGCAGTCCTGCCCGAACCCTCCTCCTTGGGGGAGAACTACAAGGGCGAGACCTCCATTGGTGTACAGCTGAGGGGTATCAAGGATGGCAAGGAGAGAACTCTCTATATCTACAATAACTGTAAGCACCAGAGTGCTTACGAGGATACCAAAGCTCAGGCGGTCTCCTATACTACAGGAGTGCCCGCCTCCATCGGAGGAAGGCTTCTTGCCCAAGGGATATGGAAAAAAAGTGGCGTCTGGAATATGGAACAGTTTGACCCCGATCCTTTCATGGCCCTGTTGCCGGAACTTGGTCTGCCTTGGCAGGTCGTTGTCGATGATGAGCTCGCATTCCCCAAAGAGGATATGAGCCATGCTTGATACTTCCAAGATTGCCCATACTCCAGCTTTTGTGCTGGAGTATGACGCTTTCCAAAGAAATCTCACCGTAATACGTGAGCTGCAGCAGAAGTTGCCCTGCACCTTCTTGTTTGCACTCAAGGGGTTCGGCATGCACCGTGTCTTCGGTGAGTTGGCCACTAGCGCGCAAGGTGCGACTGCCAGTTCGCTCAACGAGGCACGCCTGGCCAGCAAATATTTCTCCACTGTCCATGCCTACGCCCCTGTCTACCACCCAAAGGAGTTCGATGCCATAGCAAAGCTTGCGTCGCACATCACCTTCAACTCACTGGACCAGTATCAGCGTTACAAGGATATGCTGGGATCATCCCTAGCAGGACTTCGGGTCAATCCCCACTATGAGGTGGTTGAGACAGCCCTGTATGACCCTTGCTACCCGGGTTCACGCTTAGGCATCAATGCTGAGCATCTCAAAGCTCTGCCTCCTGGCATTAGTGGCCTGCATGTGCACAACCTCTGCGAAAGTGGTGCCAAGGAGATGCAAGGGACCTTGGCAGCTGTAGAGAAACTGTATGCGAAGTTTTTCCCATCCCTCTCCTGGCTCAACCTAGGGGGAGGCCACCTGGTCACCAGAGAGGGGTATGACCTACAGCTCTTTGGTGAGACAGTGCTTGATTTCACCAGGCGCTATCCCCATATCAGGCTGATCTTCGAGCCTGGGGCTGCATATGTCTGGGAAGCAGGTGTCTTGGTATCAGAGGTGCTGGACATCGTCACAAGTGATGGTCTGACTACCGTGATGCTTGATACATCCTTTACGGCCCATATGCCTGACTGTCTTGAGATGCCCTATACCCCAAAGGTCAGGGGAGCCGAAATAGCAGGGGAACCTTCAGATGATGAACAGGGGTACCGCTTGCGCCTTGGAGGCTGCAGCTGCCTGGCTGGGGATTGGGTAGGCCCTTACCTGTTTCCCTCCATGCCAAAGGTGGGCGATAGGTTGGTTTTTTCTGATATGATGCACTACACGATGGTGAAGACTACCATGTTCAATGGTGTTGCCCACCCCGACATCGGTATCTTCGGTGACGGTACGTACGAGGTGGTCAAACAGTTCTCCTTTGAGGATTATGCAAGTCGCCTCTCTTGAAAGGAGTGATGATGAGACCGTATTTCCTGGATTCCGAATACCCCAATGCCTCTGGTGAAGAGGCTTATTTTCATGTCATCCCATTTCCCCTTGAGGAGACCGTATCCTACATGGGAGGCACAGCTCAGGGTCCTTTGGCTATACTTGAGGCCTCTGGCCAGCTGGAAAAGCTGGTTGATGACTGTTCTGAGCCTGGATCGTTGGGCATCCATACCACTGAAGCCGTCCCCTGCACCTATGTGCACTCCTTAGATGAGGTGTTCAGCAAGGCCTCGGCTCTGGTCAAAGACGCTTTCGCGTCTGACTCGGTTCCCATCATGCTGGGAGGGGAGCATAGCGTGACCAACGCGTCTATACAGGCCATCGTCTCCACCTTTGCAAAACAGGAGGTGGGAATCCTGCAGTTCGATGCGCATATGGATCTGCGTGATGCATATGAAGGGTCCCCCTTCAGCCATGCCAGTGTCATGAAACGTGCTGTTGAGGCAGGTATCCCCCTGTTCCAGGTCGGAGTGCGAAACTATAGCACCGAAGAGCTGGAGGCTAGGGATGTGTTTAGGGTAGGTCATCTGGATGCCCATGCTCTTGCCAGGATGAAGCTTTCCCAGGGAGGTTTCTCTCACCTCTCGTTGCCCGACTATTTTCCGAAGAAGCTTTTCATCACCTTTGATGTCGATGGCTTCGACTCTTCGCTTATGGGCAGTACCGGCACCCCTGATCCTGGGGGCCTCTTCTGGTGGGATGCCGTAGACCTGTTGGAGAGTCTGAGCAAGGGGCGGACCATCATAGGATGCGATGTGGTGGAGCTTGCTCCCAATCCGCTGTTACACCAAGGACCCTATATCGCAGCAAAGCTTGCCTATCACCTGATGGGCCTCGTCGCAAGGAGAAATGGAAAGCTCAAAGAACCCATAATGAGAAAATAAGTGGAAGGTATTTTCTTGTCTTCTTGTAACAAAGGACAAAACCTCCTCAAGAGAGGAGGTCACTTTGCAGGAAAACGAATCTGTTGTCGCTGAAGGAATTGGCCTATTGTGCCAGTGCTTTCCCAAGGGCCTTACAAGCTTCTAAGGCCTCTGCATCAGGGGTCTCCATAGCTATGACAGGCTCTGATACCATTTTGGCTCCACGTGACAGGACCCGTTTTTCCCAAGTGCGCATCCATTCGCCGTCGCCCCATCCATACGAGCCAAAGAGTGCAATGGGTTTTTTCTCCAGCTTCTCTTCCAGGGAACTGAACATCGGCTCGAAGTAATCCTCCTCGAGCTCTTCAACACCCCTTGCAGGACAACCGAATCCTATTGCGTCATACATTTCAACCATCTCTGCCTTGAAAAATTGTGCGAGGATGAGACGCACCTCAGCCCCTGCTTTGTGTGCTCCCTTCAGGACAGCGTCAGCCATCTCTTCGGTGTTTCCCGTCCCGCTATAATATACAATTGCAATTTTTTTCATATATGCCTCCTCTTTGCAAAGGGTGCAAGTATGTGTGCACGTAAGGGGCAGGCAAGTCCTGCTTGCTCTCCTTTTTCTCTCTGCATACGCTTGTTCCTATCTCTCCCTTTAGTTAGCCAGTGCTAACTAAAGGGAGTATATAATCCTCCAACCCGTCCGTCAAGACCTGGGAAAGGGAATCCCGAAAGATTGGCCGTGCTCTACTCTTGGGAGAAGATGTTTTTGGTTATCCTCTTTATCTTGGTTGTCAAGGGAGACCCATGGCCATACTGTTCAACAGCTTCATTGAGGGCCCAGCGGTATGCGAGTCTGGACTCTTCTGTTTTACCGATTTTATGGTAACAATGGGCGATATGCGCCATAAGGCCTATCCTCTCTGCAGTAGTGGAGAAATCCTTATCAGCATCCAGGAAGGCCCTGACTACGATATAGTGTCCCAGCGCTTCTTTGTAGCGTTTCATCTTTTCCAGACAGTAGCCGAGGGCAACCCGTGCCATCATGGTCTGGCTGTCGGCAGACCCTTCAAACTCCTCAAAGATGCTCAGCACATGTTTGCGAAGGGGCAGTTCCTTGGTAAAGAGTTCCTTGCTATGGTGGATATCCGCCTGCAGGCAGATGACATCCATATATAAATCATAGGAAGGGCCATCCTCTTCGGTCCAGTCACGTTTAAGCAGTTCGGTGGCGATGGTCTGCGCCTCTGTATCCTGTCCGTCATCAAGGTAGGAGTTGGCAAGGGCTATATGTGCCTCAATGGTAATGTCATCGTCTTCACCGTAGAGGTTTTTTGTTGTCTCAAATATCTGTTTGGCGACTGCAAGTTCATTGGCGGTGTCGTTTGCATGGAGGTATGCCATATTCAGCTCACCCATCAGGTTTACATAGTATGGGTTGGCAGGTCCGTGTTCGTTGAAATGTGCTACGCGCTTCTTCTCCAGCTCCATTATGGTCTGGTGCACTTGGGCAAAATAGACCGGATCGTCAAGTTCGCTGGTAAGCAGCAAGCGTGTAAAATAGTTTTCCATATGATAAGTATAGCGTTAGGTAGTACCGCTAACAAGAGGCTCCCGGAATTTGGTTGCCCGAATAGCCAGGAAGCAGTCATGCACATAACTGTCCATCAGCATGGCTCCGCTTTGGTCCGTGTAGAGGTCGGTTATGGAGAAGCCCTGGGCGCATAGCCCTCCTACAAGGTCCTCAAGGGTATGGCTGAACTCTATGGTGTCATGTTTCCTTAGGCGTTTTGCAAGCTCTTTGCTGCCAAGGCTTTTCAGGTCGGAGAAGGGGATGGTGTACTTTACTTTCATCCTATTTTTCAGTGCGGCCTTTTCGTCAAACATATAGAGTGCCGGATTGGTTGCACTGGTCAGAAGGGTGCCACCATCCTGCAGTATCCTGTTGCACTGTCGATATACGCTTTGCACATCATCGATGAAGCAGGTCGAGGTGGGATTGTAGATAAGGTCAAACTGCTTGTCCGAAAAGCGTGAGAGGTCACGCATGTCCCCCTGTTCGATGACAAGGGTGAGCCCTTCCCGCTTTGCAATGGTGGTGTCCTGTTGGAGCTGCTTTTCAGAGATGTCAAATACTGTGACGTGTGCCCCGAATGCTGAGAGCAACACCCCTTGCTGTCCTCCGCCACAAGCCAGGGCGAGCACCTGCTTGCCTTTTGTATCGGCTATCCAGGAGTGGGGGACCCGCTTGAACGGGGAGAGGATCATATCCAACTCTCCCTCTCGGGCCATCGCAACCTGTTGGGGTGTGCACCCATCGGTCCATATATTGCCTCTGCTGGCTTCAAAGTCCCAAGCCTCTGCATTGTAGCTAGTATAGTTTTCCATGAAAACCACTCTATCACCAATGTCTTGGGGTATCAAGCAAACGGTAAAATATAACTTTTTATCAGGTAGCAGTTTGTCAAAGCTGCAAGGTGATTAGGGGGGTATGGATCAGAGTGTTTTGCTTTTGTTGGGAATGAATCAGGGAAATATTGTCGCTTTGCACGGTAAGTGGCTCTATGGCAGGAAGCTTCTTGCCCTTGGGCCCACGGGCCAGGGTCACATGGGGAAAAAAAGGCCGGTCATCGAGCATAAAGTTATTCATGCGAAGCAGATAGGAGAGTTCCTTCTGCAGTGCTTCAAGGCTCCTATTCTCTTCGATTCCCAACCAGAGGATATCGCCTTTGCGTTTGCGCCATAGCTTTAGTTGGTTGAAGGTTAGGGTAAACGGCGAGGCTTTGAGCGAAAATAGGATTTCCTTGAGCAAGGTGAGGGAGTGGGCTTCCACCTCCCCAAGGAAACAAAGGGTGAGGTGCAGGTTCTCATAGGGGGTGAAGAGATACTTCGGACAATATGCTTCTATGTCCTGTTGTAAAAGCGCTATGGAATGCTTTGTCTCTCTGTCAAATTCCAAGGCATAGAATAGTCTCATAGCGGTAGTATACGGGCGTTGCATCCTGCTGGCAAGGGTTGGTAGGCTATCCCTTGCTACCGCGCGAATTTGCTTCTAGAATATGTAGGACGGAGGAACAGCATGAAAATAGTACTGGTAGGAGCAGGTAGTGCTCAATTTGGCTTTGGTACCTTAGGTGATATCTTTCAGAGCAAGAAACTGGCAGGCAGTGAGATCTGTCTTGTCGATATAGATCAGGGGGCTCTTGATCATGTCACCAAGAAGGCGAATGAGTTTGTCAAGGAGCATGCGCTCAAGTTTACCATCACATCCTCCCTGGACCGCGCCTCTATCCTGGCAGGTTCTGATGTGGTGGTCATCTCCATTGAGGTTGGCAAACGCTTCCCCTTGTGGGATGAGGACTGGACATTGCCCCAGCAGTACGGCATCAGGCAGGTGTATGGGGAGAATGGGGGTCCTGGAGGGGTGTTCCATGCCCTTCGCATCACTCCTGTCATCATGGAGATCTGCGATGATATAGTGCGTTATGCCCCTGATGCGTGGGTTTTCAACTACTCCAACCCGATGACTGCCATCACCACAACTGTGTTGCGTAAATATCCCCAATTGAAGTTTGTGGGGATGTGCCACGAAATAGCGTCGTTAGAACGGTACCTTCCTTCCATCCTCGACACACCCTTTGACGATCTTGAGGTAAGGGCTGCAGGCCTAAACCACTTCAGCGTGCTGCTTGAGGCAAAGTACAAGAAGAGTGGCAAGGACGCCTATCCGGATATCCTCAAGAAAGCTCCCCCTTTCTTTGCAAAGGAACCAGGCTATTCTGATATCCTGGCCTATGTGAAAGAGAACCAGCAGCTGTTCCAGACTGAAGGCAGTACCGATAGGGCACTTCCTGAAGGGATGACGAGTGCCAAACCATGGGCTGACAGGACGCTGTTCAAGAAAGTCCTCGAGCACTACAGCCTCCTGCCAATAACCGGAGACAGCCATTTTGGGGAGTATATACCCTGGGCACACGAGGTTGCCGACCATAAGGGGATCAAGGACTTCTATACGCTGTACCAGCTCATGCTCGCCCATACGAAACCTAAGATTGAGTTGAAAATGAGCGAACGGCTTGTCTATATTTTGGAAGGTATCCTGGATGACAGTGGGTATGAGGAGCCTGCGGTGAACATACTCAACAACAATCTCATCCCCTCACTCCCTTCTTGGATAGCTGTGGAAGTCCCTGCAAAAGTTCACTCAAGGGGTCTTGAAGGGATTGCCTTTCCTTCCTACCCCAAGGGCTTCGCAGCTCTGCTACGGAATTACTGTGGTGTGTATGACCTGATTGCAGAAGCTGTGCTCACAGGCAAGAGGGAGTACGCCCTCCAGGCGCTGCTGGCCAACCCTGTAGTCGATCGCTGCGAAAACATCCCTGAGCTGCTCGATCTCATGATCGAAAGGCAAAAGAGGTGGCTAGGGTATCTGAAGTAACAAGACAAAAAAGAAACCTTCCTGCTTGAGGAAGGTTTCTAGTAGCGGCAAAGGGACTCGGACCCCTGACCTAACGGATATGAGCCGTTTGCTCTACCAACTGAGCTATGCCGCCATCTGTTGCCTAACAACCCTTGCATAATAGTAAATGCGATAAGGTTAGTCAAGAGGGTTTTTGGAAAGAGTCTTTTCCTGGGAGTTTTTCTTCGCTTATGTTGTAAATATACCTATGACATATAATTAGATATCCAGATGAATGGGTGTTGGTTGGGTATGTGAGGATACATTGTGGGTTATTCAGCATGACAGTCAGCAAACTTTTCGGTCAGGGCCCCTAGTAGTTGAAAAATTTCACCTGTTTTACGCGCAAAGGGTGAAATTTTCC